>NZ_JBWKWB010000006.1:0-280392 GCF_059421985.1 Pseudomonas sp. GW821-FHT02A11 | reverse complement strand
GGGTTAAGCTGGGATATCGCCGATAGCCAAGCCTTGAACTCTGTGGCTCGCATCGCAGACCTCCGAAAACGAATGTCGACTTTACAAGCTTAGCTGCCAGCAACACTTTACGCAGACAGAGCCAATGAATTCGCTCCCAGAGGGTTATCAACAACCTGCGGGTTCGCCGTCGACCTTGGGCTTAGGCCTGCGTCGTATGCCCACCGGCGCCCATCGCCGCTTGTCGCAGCGCTTCTGAACGCGTCGGGTGGGGATGACAGGTCAGCGCGATATCTTCCGCCGAAGCCGCGAACTCCATGGCCACGCAATACTCGGCAATCATCTCGCTGACACTGGGGCCGATCAGATGCACGCCAAGAATCTCGTCGGTTTTTTCATCGGCGAGCACTTTGGCGAAGCCGTCGCCTTCGTGATTCACCTTGGCCCGACTGTTGGCGCTGAAAGGGAATTTGCCCACCTTGTAAGCGCGGCCTTCCTCCTTCAATTGCTCTTCAGTCTTACCAACGCTGGCGAGTTCCGGCTTGGTGTAGATCACGTTGGGGATCAGGTTGTAGTTCAGCTCGCCTTTCTTGCCGACGATGCGCTCCACGCACACCGCCGCTTCGTCCTCGGCCTTATGGGCGAGCATGGGGCCGGAAGTTACGTCGCCGATCACCCAAATACCGTCAACCGCTGTGCGATGGCCTTTGTTGGCCAGCACGCCGCGTTTGTCCACTTCCAGGCCTACCGTTTCCAGACCCAGACCTTTCGTCACAGGACGTCGGCCGATGGAGACCAGCACGTAATCCGCTTCGATCACTTCAGCTTCGCCACCGGCAGCAGGTTCGACGGTCAGGCTCACTCCTGAGTCGCCCGCGATGGCGGAGGTCACCTTCGAGCTGAGTTTGAAATTCATGCCTTGGCGCGACAACGAGCGGTGCAGGGTTTTGCCGGTTTCCAGGTCCGAGCCGTGGGCGACGTGATCGAGGAATTCCACCACTGTCACTTTGGCGCCCAAACGGCGCCACACCGATCCCAGCTCAAGGCCGATCACGCCCGCGCCAATGACCACCAGATGCTTGGGCACTTCTCTCAAAGACAGCGCGCCGGTGGAGTCGAGGATGCGTTGGTTGTCGATGGTCACGCCCGGTAATGGCGTGGGTTCGGAACCGGTGGCGATGATGATGTCCTTGGCAGTCAGCTCGGTTTGCGCGCCATTAGCGTCGGTGACGATGACCTTGCCGGGCCCGGCCAGCCGCCCCCAGCCCTTGATCCATTCAGCCTTGTATTTGCGAAACAGAAACTCGATGCCTTTGGTCAGGCCGGTCACGCTCTCGACCTTCTGCGCCAGCATTTGCGTCAGGTTCAGGGTCGGCGTGACCTCGATGCCCAGCTTCTTGAACTCTTCGCCAGTGGCCGCTTCGTACAGCTCGGAGGCATGCAGCAGGGACTTGGAAGGGATGCAGCCGACGTTCAGGCAGGTGCCGCCCAAGGTCTCGCGGCCTTCGATGCAGGCGACTTTCAAGCCCTTTTGACCGGCGTGAATGGCTGCGTTATAGCCGCCGGGGCCGCCGCCGATGATGACAACGTCGTAGTGACTCATGAGCGTACTCCTGAAGAAAAAATGCACAGTGCAAGCAAGCGTAGACCGCGCGTTGCAAATATCCCGAAAGAATCACGGTTCAATATTATGGTCATAATGCCACGCTCGAAAACAGGTGAGGTAAGGCGCGGAGCCCGACCGCGGGATTCGACGTAAGTCAAAAACGACCTGTGGATAAGATGTTGGCACACTGTGTGTAAAGCTGTTGATACAGCTTTCTCAGTCTTGTGCGTAAACGTTGGCCGTGGCGACCGAAGCAGTTTGGGTGGCCTCCGACACTGCGCGTCGAACGCGATTGAAGATGGTCACCAACAACAGCAGCGCCATGAGCGCCAGGGTGATATTGATCGGCGCGGTGAGCACGTAGCCAGAGCCAACTCCCACCCCAAAAATTGCGAAACACAGCATGCGAACGTCGCTGTTCATCGGGCCGTCACGCCGCCGCGATGCCTTGATCAGCAGCCCCAGCAAGCCTGCAAATTCGCTGAAAATCGACAGTAATGTCACCAGTAGAACCAGCAGCAGGCTCACCTTGGGAATCACCGCAAACGGCAGGAATAGAGCGGCTTCAGTCACCACATTGCTCAACTCGCGGGCGCAGTTGCCAAGTCTGGAATGCTGCCCGAATTCGCTGATCAATTGCGCCTGCACCGCATTGAGCATCATGCGGATCAGCATCCAGATCGGGATCAGGATGAAGATCCAGGCATTAAGTGCGAACGCGGCAACCAGCACGCCAATCGCTACCGAAATCAGCCCCGCGCACAGCGTCACATGAATGGCGCGCACGCCGTCGTCGAACAAAATTTGGGCAATGGGATGAAGAATTTTCTGCAGCCAGGTTTTGAGTATGGTCGGCATGATCGCGGGCCAGCTCCCTGTGGATAACTTTCTGGGAGCATAGTGCAAGATTTGATTTCTACACTGGCCGACTGCGGGGCGGGTGGACGTGAATCGGTTCAGGGTTGTCACAGCTTTGCGCCTGGGCGCGGGTAAGTCCTGGCGCATGACTCTCACATGGATCTGCTGTGCGAGCGGCTAACCTGTCGGATGGCTGTCTGACTGAAGAATTCGTCATGCTCGACCGTATTAACCGGACGAAAATTTCACGCCATTTGTTATATCGTAACGCCCCATCCAACGGTGGTACGGATGTTTATTCCGCTCAGTAAGCAGGTCGAGTGATGAGTTCAGCGTTGAAATTCTGGAGTGTCGATGCGGGTTGATCTGGATGTCGAAGGTGCAGCGCCTGCAAGCCTGCCAAGGTTTCAGCGCGCGGGCTTTCAGGTGCGTCGCCTCTCGCGATTGACCTACGTGCTGGGCGCCATGGGCGTGATTGGCCTGGTGGTCTCGCTGTTTGTCGACCTGTTTTCCCCCAATTCCCTGTGGACCGCGGTGCTCACCAATAGCGCCGCGAGCCTGCTGGTGCTGGCATCCGCGTCGCAGTCGGCGCAGGTGGTCGCCCTGTGGCGTGCCCACGTCATTGCTCCGGATGCCGAAGCGGTGCAAGCAGATGATGATGCGGGTGCTGAGGAACAAGGCTGGTACGACCGGTTGCTGGCGCGCATTGGCGGGGCGGGGACCTCTATGGTCGGGCAGATCGGCGCCCCCGTGTTTTGGCTGGCGGGCTGGGCGTTGCTGGCGCTGATCAGTCTTTCCCTGGTCTGGAACCTCACCCTCGTCGGCACTAGTGTCGGCCTGACCGGCAATGTGGTCGGCGGCCTGCTGCTGTTGATTGGATTTGGCCTGCTGGTGCTGGAGCGTCAGTTCAGCAACGAATCCGAAGCGAGCTGGCCCGAGGCCGAGCAGCTGGCGCAGATTTCCCGCGCGGCGATTGGCACCTTGCTGCTTGCGGCGTTCTGCCTGTTCTTCTCGTCTGTGGACCGGGTCTGGCCAGCGCGTCTGGCGGTGTTGATCGGCCTGTTACCGGGGCTGGTCGCGGTCGAGCTGCTGATCCGCGCGCTGCTGTCGGTCTTCAGTCCCCGCAATGAGCGCCTTGAACCGCGTCTGGTGGCCAGCAGTTTTGCCGCTGGCCTGCTGCGCTGGCCACCGCGTCCGCTGACAGCCTTGCAGAACGAATTGCACAATCGCTTCGGCATCGACTTGCGACAGATCTGGGCGTTTACCTACATGCGTCGCGCCTTCCTGCCAGTGATGGCAGTGATCGTCGCCCTCGGTTGGGCGCTGAGTGGCGTGCACGAAATCCCGATGCAGGGGCGCGGCATCTACGAGCGATTCGGCAAGCCTGTTGAGGTGTTGGGGCCAGGACTGCACGCCGGTTTGCCATGGCCATTCGGCACGGTGTTGCCGGTGGAAAACGGCGTGGTCCATGAGTTGGCCACCAGCGTGTCGGAGGGCGCAAAGTCCGATAACAGCAATGCAGAGCAGGCTCTGGACCCTGCCGAAGGCCCGCCGCCGACGGTAGCCAACCGCCTGTGGGACGCCACCCACATCAACGACAAATCCCAGGTGATCGCCAGCGGCTCGGGCGACAAGCAGAGCTTCCAGATCGTCAACATGGACGTACGTTTCGTCTATCGCATCGGTCTGGATGATCAAGCCGCGATGGCCGCGACCTACAACAGCGCCGACATCCCGAGCCTGATTCGCAGCACCGCCAGCCGTGTGCTGGTGCATGATTTTGCTTCGCGTACCCTCGACGAGTTGCTCGGCGAGCAGCGCACCGATCTGGCCGCCGACATCGGCAGTGCCGTGGCGCGGGACCTGAAGAAGCTCGACAGCGGCGTGGAAATCCTCGCCACGGTGGTGGAGTCGATTCACCCGCCAGCGGGTGCCGCCAATGCCTATCACGCCGTGCAAGCCGCGCAGATCAACGCTCAGGCCTTGATCTCCCGCGAGCGCGGTGCGGCGGCGGATCAGTCCAACCTTGCACAGTTGCATGCCAGCGTCGCCCACGATCAGGCAGCCGCCAATTCCCGTGAAGTCATGGCCAACGCGCAAAGCGCGGACCTGCGTTTCGGCGCCGAACAACAGGGCTATGCCAAGGCCGGTCAGGCATTTCTGCTGGAGCAGTACCTGAGCCAGCTGACCCTGGGCATGACCCACGCCAAATTGCTCGTTCTGGATCATCGCCTGGGCGGCAGCAGCGCGCCCACCATCGATCTGCGTTCTTTCACTCTCCCGGTCGACCCTGCGGCGTCGCCAAAGTCGGTTGAACAGCCGTCGGCTGAATAAGGAGTCGTCCCTTGAGTCTGTTTCATTCCCACGATCATCACGACCATTCCAGTCACGACCACGGCGGTCATGGTCACCACCACGGCCATCACCATCACGGCGAAGCGTCGGGCCCGGCAGCCTTTCCGTGGCGTCGCGCCGGGCTGGCGGCAGTGCTGATCGCGTTTGCAGTGGCGGCGGCGAGCCTGGTGCAGGTGCGCTCCGGCGAGGCCACGGTGATCACCCGTTTCGGCAATCCAGCCCGCGTGTTGCTCGACCCGGGCCTGAGTTGGCGCTGGCCGGCGCCGTTCGAGGCGGCGATCCCGGTAGACCTGCGCCTGCGCACCACCTCCAGCGGTTTGCAGGATGTCGGCACGCGCGATGGCCTGCGCATCATCGTGCAGGCCTACGTCGCCTGGCAGGTGCAGGGCGATCCGGACAACGTGAAGCGCTTCATGCGCGCCGTGCAGAACCAGCCTGACGAAGCGGCGCGGCAGATCCGCACCTTCGTCGGCTCGGCGCTGGAAACCACCGCGGCGAGTTTCGACCTGTCGAGCCTGATCAACACCGATGCCAATCAAGTGCGCATCGGCGAGTTCGAAAACCAATTGCGCCAGCAGATCGACAAGCAATTGCTGACCACTTACGGCGTACGCGTCCTGCAGGTGGGGGTCGAGCGTCTGACGCTGCCTTCGGTCACCCTCAATGCCACGGTCGACCGCATGCGCGCCGAGCGTGAAACCATCGCCACCGAACGCACCGCCATCGGCAAGCGCGAAGCGGCGCAGATTCGTTCGGCTGCCGAGCGCGATGCACGCATCGTCGAAGCCGACGCCACGGTCAAAGCCGCCGATATCGAAGCGCAGTCCCGCGTCGAAGCCGCGCTGATCTACGGCCGCGCCTACGCCAGCTCGCCGCAGCTGTACAACCTGCTGCGCTCGCTGGACACCCTCGGCACCGTTGTCGGCCCGACCACCAAGCTGATTCTGCGCACCGATGCCGCGCCGTTCCGCGTGTTGGTAGATGGCCCGCCGAGCCTGGATGGCAAGCAGGACGGCAAGGCTGGAACGCAGCCATGAGTGAGCAGGACTCGACAGCGATCGAGCGCCCGGTGGTCAACAGCCCGTGGTTGCAGGCCAGCCGGTTGGCGTTCCTGGGGTTGTACGTCGTGACGTTGCTGGCGGCACTGGGCTGGGCTGTGTCCAATGTGCGCCAGATCGATCCGCAGAACCGCGCCGTGGTGTTCCGCTTCGGCGAACTGAATCGCGTGCAGAACGCCGGTTTGCTGCTGGCCTGGCCGCAGCCATTCGAGCAGGTGGTGCTGCTGCCATCGGCCGACCGCGTGATTGAGCGTCACGTGGAAACCCTGCTGCGCTCGCCCACGGCTTTGGCCGCCGACAAGGTGACCAGCTTCGCCACGCCGATGAGCGATGCGCTGGCCGGTTCCGGCTTTCTGCTGACCGGTGACGCTGGCGTCGTGCAGCTGGATGTGACGGCGTACTACAAGGTCACTGACCCGCGCGAGTTTGTGTTGCAGGGCGAGCACGTGCTGCCTGCGCTGGATCGTCTGGTCAATCGCAGTGCGGTCAGCCTGACGGCTGCACGGGATCTGGACACCATTCTGGTGGCGCGTCCTGAGCTGGTCGGCTCCGACAGCCAGGCTGCCGAACGCCGCGAGCGCCTGCGTGGCGACCTGGTGCAAGGCATCAACAAGCGCCTTGAAGAACTGACCAGCACAGGCGTTGGCCTGGGTGTGGAAGTGGTACGTGTGGACGTGCAGTCCAGCTTGCCGCCCGCCGCCGTTAACGCCTTCAACGCCGTGTTGACCGCTAGCCAGCAAGCCGATCAGGCCGTGGCCAACGCGCGCACCGACGCCGAAAAACAGAACCAGACCGCCAATCAGCAGGCCGACCGCTTGCTGCAGGTTGCTCACGCGCAAGCCTCCGAACGATTGGCCAAGGCGCAGACCGACACCGCTGCCGTCACCGGCCTTGCGCAGTCGATCCAGAACAAGAGCGACCCCGGCCTGCTGCTGCGGATCTACCGTGAGCGCGTCCCGGGCATCCTCAAGCAGGCCGATTCTGTGACCACGGTCGATCCCCATGACGATTCACGCCTGATCATTCAGGGAGCCGACAAATGAGTGGCGACGCCGCACACACCCATTCCCACGATCCTGCTCACCATCATGCCCACGCCGATGCACCCGCACCCGGCAGCATGCTGACCAGCAATGAACAACGCAGCGCCGCGCGGCAACTGACCCTGGCGATGCTCGCCCTGGGCTTGCTGGCGCTGGGGCTGGTCTGGCGATTCTTCGCGCCCGAGCAGGTCGGCGTCAGCCAGTTGCTGCTCGGCGCTGCGTCCCTGCTGGTGGCGATTCCCGTGGTCAGCGCCGGTTGGTACAGCCTGCGTTATCCGAGCCTGCACGGCATCACCGATCAGCTCATCGCGCTGGCCATGCTCGGCGCCTGGGCCACTGGCGACCTGATGACCGCTGCCTTGCTACCGATCATCATGATCTTCGGTCACGTGCTGGAAGAGCGTAGCGTCATCGGCTCCCAAGAGGCCATTCAGGCCATCGGCAAACTGACCCGCAGCCATGCGCGCCTGATTGCGGCGGACGGCTCCATTCGCGAAGTGGACAACGCTTCTCTTGTCGCCGGTGATCGCGTTGAAGTGCGCGCGGGTGACCGTGTGCCGGCCGATGGCTTGGTGATGTCCGGGCAGGCGAGTCTCGACACTGCGCCGATCACAGGCGAATCGGTGCCGCTGGAAGCGCGTGCCGGGATGGAAGTGTTCGGCGGCGCAATCAACCTCGACGGCCTGCTGCGCATCGAAGTGACGCGCATTGGCAATGAATCGACGCTGGGCAAGGTCATCGCGCTGATGCAAAGTGCCGAGCGCTCCAAGCCTCCGATCACGCGCCTGCTGGAGCGCTACGCCGGCAGTTACATGGTGCTGGTGTTGCTGATCGCGGCGGTCACCTGGTTCATCACCAACAACGCTCAAGCAATGCTCGCCGTACTGGTGGCGGCGTGCCCGTGTGCGCTGGTGTTATCGGCGCCGGCCACGGCCATCGCCGGGATCGCAGTCGCGGCGCGCCACGGCATTCTGATTCGCAGCTCGGCCTTCCTGGAAGAACTCGCAGACCTCACTTCGCTGGTGGTCGACAAGACCGGCACCCTGACCTACGGCAGCCTGCGTCTGCAGTCTGTGCAGGCAGAAGAGGGCGCCGCAGACGAGGTGATCGCCTTGGCCGCGAGCCTGGGTTCGGCCAGTAGTCACCCGGTCAGCCGCGCGCTGGCAGGATTGGTTGAGAAGGATCATCTGCTGGCACTGGAAGACATTCGTGAGCGTCAGGGCCTGGGTGTCGTCGCGCGAACGGCCAGGGGCGAAGCAGCGCTAGGGCGCCCGGAATTGTTCGCCCAGCTGGGCATCCACACCTCGCCGGTTCCTCATCACGACGGCCCGATTGCAGGCCTTGCGGTCGATGGCGTATTTCTCGCCTGGCTGCTGCTGGCCGACAGCCTCAAGCCTGAAGCGCGTCAGGCCCTGAGCGAACTTCGCGACTTGGGCATGGGCCGGCAATTGCTGCTCACCGGCGACCGCCAGAGCGTCGCCGACAGCCTGGGCGCCGAAGTCGGCATCAGCGACATCCACGCTCAAGCGTTGCCTGAAGACAAGCTCAACCGGGTGATGGGCGAGATCAAGAGCGGCTTCCGGCCGATGGTGGTGGGTGACGGCATCAACGACTCCCTCGCGCTGAAAGCCGGCGTGGTCGGTGTGGCGATGGGGGCGGGCGGGGCAGACATCGCGCTGGCCTCCGCCGATATCGTGCTGATTGGCAGCGACCTGCGTCGCTTGGGCACTTGCGTGCGTCTGAGCCGTCAGTGCCGCTCGGCGTTGCAGGTCAACGTGATCATCGGACTGGGCTGGACGCTGGCGATTGTCGCGCTGGCGGCCTTCGGTGTGCTCGGCGCTGCCGGGGCAATGATCGCGGCTGTGCTGCACAACCTGAGCACGCTGCTGGTACTCGGCAACGCGGGGCGGTTATTGCGATTCCACGAACCTATCGCAAAATTTCACAATCCTTCCTAACCCTTTGAATTCGGCGCTTTCCCTGAGAGCGCCGAGTTAGACGCCTGTGCTAAGTATAAAAATTCGCTTGAGCTTTGAAGAACTCTGTTACAAATTATCAACAGTCATGAAGAGGGTGCTCCATCGCAGGCTTCAAATTGGCTCGAAACCTGGGCGCATGGAGGTACCCGGTAGTAGGTTCTTCGCTGTAATTCATAAAAGCCGATAGCCTGACGGTCCCCGCCCGGGAGCCGGTTTTGGACTACCCTTTTCCGTGTTTCTGGATCAGGGGGTTTTCTCAATGCTCGCGCAACTACCACCGGCGTTACAGAAGCTTCACTTACCACTGCGACTCAAGCTTTGGGATGGCAACGAAGTTGAACTGGGGGCCGATCCCAGCGTCACGATTGTCGTCAAGGATCCCTCGCTGGTGTCCGATTTCACTCACCCAAGTCTCGACCTGCTGGGTAGCGCTTTCGTTGAAGGCCGCCTGGAGCTTGAAGGCTCGATCAGCGAAGTCATGCGTGTTTGCGATGAGCTGACGGCGGCGTTGGCGGATGAGGATCACGAAGTTCTCCCCACGCGCACCGAGCACGACAAGGAAACCGACGCCAAGTCGATTTCCTACCACTACGACCTTTCCAACGACTTCTACCGGCTCTGGCTTGATCGGGACATGGTCTATTCCTGCGCCTACTTCAAGACTGGCAATGAAACGCTGGATCAGGCGCAGCAGGACAAATTTCATCACCTGTGTCGCAAGCTGCGGCTCAAGCCTGGGGAGTACCTGCTCGACGTGGGTTGCGGCTGGGGTGGCTTGTCACGCTTCGCCGCGCGGGAGTACGGCGTGAAGGTGTTCGGCATCACACTCAGCCGCGAGCAACTGGCGCTGGCGCAGGAGCGGGTCAAGGCTGAAGGGCTTGAGGACCGTGTCGAGTTGCAATTGCTCGACTATCGCGACCTGCCTCAGGACGGCCGTTTCGACAAGGTCGTGAGCGTGGGTATGTTCGAGCACGTCGGCCACGCCAACCTGGACCTCTACGCCAAGTGTCTGTTCGGCGCGGTGAAGGAGGGCGGTCTGGTAATGAACCACGGCATCACCGCCAAGCACACGGATGGTCGCCCGGTGGGGCGTGGCGCGGGCGACTTCATCGACCGCTACGTATTCCCCAATGGCGAGCTGCCGCATCTGGCGATGATCACTGGTTTCATCAGCGAAGCGGGGCTTGAAGTGGTCGACGTGGAGAGCCTGCGGCTGCACTACGCCAAGACGCTGGATCACTGGAGCGCGCGGCTGGAGGAGAAGCTGGATGTCGCGGCGGCGATGGTGCCGGAGCAGGCCTTGCGGATCTTCCGCCTGTACCTGGCGGGCTGCGCCTATGCGTTCTCCAAGGGCTGGATCAACCTGCATCAGATTCTGGCAGTGAAGCCTCGGGCTGATGGAAGCCATGACCTGCCGCCGACGCGGGATGATTTGTACGCGTAAACGCTGACAGTTAGAACCCATCCTGTGGGAGCGAATTCATTCGCGATTGGCCCGTACATCCGACACATTTTCATTGGATATACTGCCGCATCGCGAATGAATTCGCTCCCACAGGGCGGGTATTCTCCCTGCGGGCATCACAAAATCGGCGAGATCAGCCGCGCCACGCGCATCCCCAATTGCTGCAAATGATGGGTTTCCTTGCTCTCCTCGATGGAAATTTCGTGCGCCTGGGCGAAGTCATCGCTCAGCATCGCTTCCACCTCACTGGCAAAGTTCTCATCCACGGTCAGCAGCATCAATTCGAAATTCAGCCGGAACGAACGGTTGTCCAGATTGGCGCTGCCGATCGCGGAAATCTCGTTGTCCACCAGCACCACTTTCTGATGCAGGAAGCCTGGCGTGTAGCGAAACATCCGCACCCCGGCGCGTACGGCTTCAAAGGCGAACAGACTGGACGCAGCGTAGACCGTGTAATGGTCTGGCCGCGACGGCAGCAGCAGGCGCACATCGACGCCGCGCAGCACGGCAAGGCGTAGCGCGGCTGATACGGCTTCGTCAGGAATGAAGTAGGGCGTGGTGATCCACACACGCTGGGTGGCGGCATGAATCGCTTCGACAAAGAACAGCGAACACGTCTCCTGGGAGTCTGCGGGCCCTGTGGCGAGCAACTGGCAGAGCACGCCGTCTTCCGGGTAGCTCTCCGGCAAAATCAGCGGCGGCAACTCGCGGGTGGCCCAGAACCAGTCCTCGGCAAATGACTCTTGCAGGCTTGCCACCACCGGCCCGACGATCTCGACATGGGTGTCCCGCCAGGGCGCGAGCGGGGGCTTGAGTCCTATGTATTCGTCACCGACGTTATGCCCCCCGACAAACCCCTTCACGCCGTCGACGACAACGATCTTGCGGTGGTTGCGGAAGTTGACCTGAAAGCGATTGAGCCAGCCGCCTCGGGTGGCGAAGGCTTTGATCTGCACCCCGCCTGCGCGCAGCTTTTCGACGTAACTGGCGGGCAGGGCGTGGCTGCCAATGCGGTCGTAGAGGACGAAAACCTCGACACCTTCGGCGGCTTTCTCCAGCAGCAGCGACTGCAACCGGCGCCCCAGGCCATCGTCATGAATGATGAAGAACTGCACGAACACCACCTGCTTCGCCGCGCGGATGGCGTTGAAAATGGCATCGAAGGTGGCGTCGCCGTTAATCAGCAGTGTCACGACGTTGTTGGCCAGGCACGGCATGCGCCCCAGCTTGGGCATGGCCCGCAGCGATTCATAGGCGTCTGATCGGCGAGCTGCTACGGCCTCTTCAATCCAAGGTTTCCAGTTGAAGTCGACGATGGCGTTGCGCATCTCGTTGTTGGCCTGACGCCGCGCCTTGATATACGCGTCGAAGGTGCTGCGGCCAAACACCAGGTAGGGAATGAGGGTGATGTAGGGGATGAATATCAGCGGCATCGCCCACGCAATCGAGCCTTGTGCGGTGCGCACGGTCAGCAAGGCGTGAATCGCTGCTACGATGCCGAGCAGGTGGGTGAAGCCAAGCAAATAGCCAAAGAAATACGGGCTGTGATAGTCCATGCGCAACCTTGTGCTAGCGGCGTAGGTGTCTAACAGACCACAGCGCGCGGGGATTGTCGCTATTTTCTTGTGGCTGCAACTGGCCAGTGGATTCGTCGTCTAAGCGTCATTGCCTGGCGGCGCCCGAGGGCGTCACAGGCCGAAATCAAACAGCTTCAGAGCAAAAAGGAAATCAGGTTCATGAAAAAGCGCGTATTGGCGTTGATGGTATGTCTGGCTGCGCCCTTCGCTCAAGCGCAAGTGCTGCAACCAGGGCTATGGGAGTTGACCTCCAGCAACATGCAGGTCGACGGGCAGCAGATGCCGGACATGCAGGTGATGCTCGCGCAACTGCAGATGATGGCACCGCAGCAGCGTGCAGCCATGGAACAAATGCTGGCAAAACAAGGGATTACGCTGGGCGGTCAGGGCGTTCGTGTTTGCTTGACGCCGGAGCAGGTGAAGAACGAACAGATCCCACTGACTGATCCCAAGACTGGTTGTACCCAGCAGATCACCGAACGTAACGGCGCCACCTGGAAATTCAAATTCAGCTGCCCGCGCGCCCAAGGCACGGGTACTGCGCAGTTCCTCAGTGATCGCGCCTTCAACACCCATGTGATCGGCTCGTTCAACGCTACCGGCCAGCAGCAGAACGGCAGCATGGACACCAAGGCCGTGTGGCTGGGGCAGAACTGCGGCACCGTCAAACCGCGTACCTGATCCAATTACCCTACCGTTCGTCCGAACGCCCCGCTTGCCGGGGCGTTTTCATTTTTGCGGCCAATGTTTCAGTTCTGTTCCACGTGGAACATCTTGTTGTTTCACTTGAGTTTTTGGCCGTTACTCCTTGTTTTACAGCGTAAAAATCCACCCATTTCTATCAAAAGCTTCATCTTCACGGGACAGCCGGCATGTTATATTGTTACTAAGAATGTCATGTCTATCTGAGCCAGGATGCTCACCTTTTTTCGGAACGTGTCATGCACCGACGTCAAATGCTGCTCAATATGCTTTTGGCCAGCGCCGCCTTCGCGCTTCCTTTCTCTGTCAACGCCACCCAGATTCGCAGCGCCCGCCTTTGGCGTTCCGATAACAAGCTTCGGCTGGTCTTCGACCTCAGTGGGCCGGTGCAGTACAAGACCTTCACCTTGAGCGCGCCGGAACGCATCATCATCGACGTCAGTGGCGCGCGGCTGGAAGGCACCAACTTCAGTCAGCTGGCCCTGGAAAACACGCCGATCAAAGCGATTCGTTCCGGGCATTTCGGCCAGGGCGACACCCGCATCGTGCTCGACCTCGCCTCACCCGTGCAGCTCAACAGTTTCCTGCTGGGGCCCGAAGGCGCTCAGGGCAACCGATTGGTGCTGGATCTGGGGCATGACGTCGCCGCCCACGCGCCGGTGCAACTGGCTGCGGCACCTGCCGTACTGGCAAAAGAGCCGCCTGCACCTGTCGTCGACAAGGCTCACCCCAAGCGCGACATCATGGTGGTGGTGGATGCCGGTCACGGCGGCAAGGACCCTGGCGCCATCGGCTCCAAAGGCGAGCGCGAGAAAGACGTGGTGCTCTCAATCGCGCAGTTGCTGGCCAAACGCTTGAAGCGTGAGAAGGGCTTCGATGTGCGTCTGGTGCGCAACGACGACTTCTTTGTGCCGCTGCGCAAACGCGTCGACATCGCCCGCAAATACAACGCCGACATGTTCATCTCGGTCCACGCCGATGCGGCGCCAAGGCTCACGGCCTCCGGAGCCTCGGTGTTTGCGTTGTCGGAAAACGGCGCGACGTCGGCTACGGCGCGCTTCATGGCGCAGCGTGAAAACGACGCGGACCTGATCGGCGCCAACAGCCTGCTCAACCTGAAGGACAAGGACCCGATGCTGGCGGGCGTGATTCTCGACATGTCGATGAACGCGACCATTGCGGCCAGTCTGCAACTCGGGCACTCGGTGCTCGGCAGCCTTGAAGGCGTCACTACGCTGCACCAGAAACGCGTCGAACAGGCCGGTTTTGCGGTGTTGAAGTCCCCGGATGTACCGTCGATTCTGGTCGAGACCGGCTTTATCTCCAACAGCCGCGACAGCCAGCGCCTGGTCACTGCGCGTCATCAACAGGCTGTGGCCGACGGTTTGTTCGACGGCATGAAGCAGTACTTTGAGCGCAACCCTCCGGCGGGTTCGTTCATCGCCTGGCGGCAGGAACAGAAGGCGGCTGAGCAGGCTGTCGTTTAACGGCAGCCCATCACGCGATCGCAGGTGATCTTGCTCCGGCTGCCGCTGGAGCTGGACACCCGGCTGATGGTGGTCCAGCCGACCTTCTGGATGTACCCCACCCAGGCCTCGCCATCGGAGGCCAGCCCTGTAAAGAACGTCATTGAGCCGTAGCGGCTGTTGGTCTGCGCCCAGCTGCGTTTGCCCGCGCTTTCATAACCGCGCAGATACATCGTCGTGCCCGACATGGCCACGCTGTACTGGTTATTGAGGGCGTCGATGCACGCCAGCAGCGTTGCGCTGCGCGTGCACAGCGCTTGAGCCAGTTTGGGCGACGGCGGCGCGGCGAATACCTGCGTGCTCAGCAGCAGGACAAACCCGGCAAACGCATGAAAAACCCTGACCATCGAGCGGACCTTGTAAAAAGTGTTAGCAGATTTGAAGCGTTATATTATAACGTAAAAGAGACGTGATCCTGCTACCTGATGAGACCTCCATGGACCGCCTCCCCGTCACCGTTCTGTCCGGCTTTCTCGGCGCCGGTAAAAGTACACTGCTCAACTATGTATTGCGCAACCGCGAGAACCTGCGCGTCGCCGTGATCGTCAACGACATGAGCGAAATCAATATCGACGGCAGCGAAGTGCAGCGCGACGTCAGCCTCAACCGCGCCGAAGAAAAGCTCGTGGAAATGAGCAACGGCTGCATCTGCTGCACCCTGCGCGAAGACCTGCTGGAAGAGGTCAGCCGTCTGGCCAACGACGGCCGCTTCGATTATCTGCTGATCGAATCCACCGGCATCTCCGAGCCGCTGCCGGTGGCCGAGACCTTCACCTTTCGCGACGAGTCCGGGCAGAGTCTGGCCGATATCGCGCGGCTGGACACAATGGTAACGGTGGTCGACGGGCTGAATTTCCTGCAGGACTATCAGGCCGCCGAAAGCCTGGCGACGCGGGGTGAAACGTTGGGCGAAGAGGATGAGCGATCGATCACCGACTTGCTGATCGAGCAGGTCGAGTTCGCCGACGTGATCCTGATCAGCAAGATCGACCTGATCAGCGCCCACGATCGTCAGGAGCTGATGGCGATCCTCAAAACCCTCAACAGCCAGGCTGAAATCCTGCCGATGGTGATGGGCGCAGTGCCTCTGGGCAAGATTCTCGATACCGGCCGGTTCGACTTCGAGCGCGCGGCTCAGGCCCCAGGCTGGCTGAAAGAGCTGCGCGGAGAACATGTGCCGGAAACCGAAGAGTACGGCATCGCCTCAACTGCCTATCGCGCACGTCGACCGTTCCATCCGCAGCGTTTCTTCGATTTCATCAACGGCGAGTGGACTAACGGCAAGCTGCTGCGCTCCAAGGGCTTCTTCTGGCTGGCGAACAAGCACCAGGAGGCCGGAAGTTGGTCCCAGGCGGGCGGATTGATGCGTTACGGCTTTGCCGGTCGCTGGTGGCGCTTCGTGCCCAAGGAACAGTGGCCGCAGGATGAAGAAAGCACCGAAGTGATCATGCGCAACTGGAAGGCGCAGAGCGGAGATTGCCGTCAGGAGTTGGTGTTCATTGGGCAGAACATTGACTTCGATCAGCTCAATGCCGAACTGGATGCATGCTTGCTGACGGATATCGAAATGGCGGCGGGGGTTGAGGAGTGGACCCAGCTGGATGATCCGTTTGGGGATTGGCATGGCGAGGCTGCGTAACGCGGCGGTATAGCGCGGTGAAACAACTGTGGGAGCGAATTCATTCGCGAGAGGACGGTGCATTCGATAGGGATTTGTCGAATGTACCTACGCATCGAGAATGAATTCGCTCACACAGGAATGGTGTGCATGCGTCAGATCATATGGTTTGGATGGTCACTGCGCTTTCCACACGCCCTTGCTCTGCTGTTCGCAGAACGGCTTGAGGAAGGCCGCGTCGCTGGCCACGCCGTAATAGTGAATGTTCTGCCGATAAGGCATATTGGCGACTTGCGCGTTGCTGCACTGGCCAAATGAACCGCTCGGGCACTGGTCCACGTAGGTGACTTCGGTCTTTTGGTCTTTAAGCTGAGGCTTGCAGAAGCCGTCGTGGAACAAATCCTTCGGGATCGTGAGATTTTCCTGACAGACTTTCACGTCAAGGCGCTCGGCCTGGCTGTGAACCACACAGGAATCGGCCCACGCTTGCCCTGATGAAACCGCCAGCAGCACCAACGCCAGCCGCGCGGGCAACCGGATTGCACGCATTGATTACCTCCGTCTGCGCTCGTTTTCGGGAGCGACGTTCAAGAATGGCCGGACATGCTGCAGAACATTCCCACTCATGTCGTTGCTGGCCCTTTGGGCGCAGGCAAGACCAGCCTGATCAAACACCTGCTGACGCACAAGCCTGCCCACGAGCGCTGGGCGATCCTGATCAACGAGTTTGGTCAGATCGGCCTGGACGCTGCGCTGCTAAGCACGGCCAAGGATGGTATCGCACTTGGCGAGGTGGCTGGGGGGTGCCTGTGCTGCGTCAATGGCGCGCCGTTTCAGATTGGTCTGGGGCGACTGCTGCGCAAGGCGCGGCCAGATCGGCTGTTCATCGAGCCATCAGGCTTGGGTCATCCGGTGCAACTGTTGGCGCAACTGCGCGAGGCGCCGTGGGTGGGTGTGCTCGCGGTTCAGCCCAGCGTGATCGTGCTCGACGCCCAGGCCCTTGCAGCTGGAAACCCTCTGCCACAGCACCAGCAGGACGCCATTCAGGGCGCCGGCCTGCTCGTGCTCAATAAATCTGCAAACCTGGACGCAACACAGCGGCAGGCTGTTAGCAGGCAATTGCCTGAGCGTAAGTTGTTCTGGACCGAGTCAGGCGCCTTGCCGCTGGATCGATTGCCGGGTGTGGAAGTGCGAGGCGTCGAGGGTGTGGATAACTTCGTTGCGCCCAGGACCGTGGCTCAGCTGCCTGCGGTGTGGACCGATCCAATGACACCGATCTGCCTGAGCCAGGGGCAGGCCGAGGGTTGGAGCATCGGCTGGCGCTGGCATCCGGATAGGGTGTTCGATGCGTCGAAGGTGCAACGCTGGCTGCAAAGCCTTGAATGGCGCCGCGCCAAGCTGGTTATCCACAGCGCTTCGGGCTGGGTGTCGGGCAATGCGCTGGAGGGGAGCGAAGTCCAATGGGCGCCGAGTGAGTGGCGCAAGGATTCGCGGCTGGAATTGATCTTTGCGGAGCCTCAGGACGAGGCTGAATTGAGCGCACAACTGGCGCAGTGTCTGGTTTAGAAAGGCACCGCAGGTAAGCCGGACTGCTACATAAAGCGGTTATCCACAGCCGCTCAGTGCTTCCACTTGTTGTGATCCTGACGCCATTCGCTGAGCTGGATGATCTCGGCGGTCGGCTTGGGATTCTTGATCTCGAACGGGTAGGGCGCCAGCTCGATCTGGGCCGTGTGCGCGCCGAACATAGTGATCGTGCCGGGGTGACGCTGCTCGCCGGTCACGGTGAATTCGAAGTTATACACACGGGCTAGCCGCTTACGGCCATCGTTGTCTCGTTTGAAGGCTATCCGGCGCAGGGCGACGTTCCCGTCGAGCAGTTCCAGGTCCAGCTTGGCGCAGTGTTGTTTGACGCGCTCCAGCGCTCGTTCACGCAGACCATGGGAATGCCACAGCCACGCACCAGCAGTCGCCAGCAGCATCAGGACGAAAATATTGCCCAGGGTCAGCATGAAAAGAAAGCTCCGACAGAAGACGTCCAGCTTAACTGCGTCAGGTCACCGACAGCCATAGCCCGGTCGTTTAATTTCGCTTCACTTCGTCCGGGTTCACTACTACTGTGCTCCCCCGGCTTCAGGAACCTGTCATGAAACGTTCGCCTCATTTACTCGCCATCCAGTCTCACGTGGTCTTCGGGCACGCTGGCAACAGCGCGGCCGTGTTCCCTATGCAGCGTATCGGCATCAACGTCTGGCCGCTGAATACCGTTCAGTTCTCCAACCACACTCAGTATGGACACTGGGCGGGCGAAGTGCTGGCGCCGCAGCAAATTCCTGCGCTGGTCGAAGGCATTGCCGCCATCGGCGAGTTGGGCAACTGCGATGCGGTGTTGTCGGGGTATCTGGGCAGCGCGGCCCAGGGGCGAGCGATTCTGGCGGCCGTAGCGCAAATCAAACACGCCAATCCACGGGCCTTATACCTGTGCGACCCGGTAATGGGGCACCCGGAAAAAGGCTGCATCGTGCCCCAGGAGGTCAGCGATTTTCTGCTGGAAGAAGCGGCAGCTGTGGCGGACTTTCTCTGCCCGAATCAGCTGGAGCTGGACAGTTTTTCCGGACGCAAACCGAGTTCCCTGCTCGACTGCCTGGCGATGGCCCGCGCGCTGCTGGCCCGAGGCCCCAAGGCGATCATCATCAAGCATCTGGATTACCCGGGCAAGCCCGCCGATGGCTTCGAGATGCTGCTGGTGACCGAGCACGAAAGCTGGCATCTGCGCCGTCCGCTGCTCGCGTTCCCGCGTCAGCCGGTGGGCGTAGGCGATCTGACGTCCGGCTTGTTCCTGTCGAAGGTGTTGCTAGGAGATGACTTGCGCAGCGCCTTTGAGTACACGGCCTCGGCGGTGCATGAAGTGCTGCTGGAGACTCAGGCCTGTGGCAGTTACGAGGTTGAGCTGGTCAGGGCGCAGGACCGGATCGCGCATCCTCGGGTGAAGTTCGAGGCGACGCGGCTGTAATAGCGGTCATTTGTATCGCCCGGAACGGCGCCATCGCGGATAAATCCGCTCCCACAGGGGAATGCGATCAACCTGTGGGAGCGGATTTATCCGCGATACGTTATTTCAAACGCCAACGATTTCGATCAAACCGCGTCCTCGCGAATTTCGCGGTAACGCTTCTCCAGCTCCTGACGGATCTGACGACGCTGTTGCGCCTGCACGTAGCGGCGTTTGCCTTCGCTCGACTCCGGCGCCAGCGGCGGAACGCTCGCCGGTTTGCGCTGGTCATCCACCGCCACCATGGTGAAAAAGCAGCTGTTGGTGTGGCGCACCGAGCGCTCGCGGATGTTCTCGGTCACTACCTTGATGCCAACTTCCATGGACGTGTTGCCGGTGTAATTCACCGACGCCAGGAAGGTCACCAACTCGCCGACATGAATCGGCTCGCGGAAAATCACTTGGTCCACCGACAGCGTCACGACATAACGGCCGGCGTAACGGCTGGCGCAGGCGTAGGCGACTTCGTCGAGGTACTTGAGCAGGGTGCCGCCGTGCACGTTGCCAGAAAAGTTGGCCATGTCCGGGGTCATCAATACAGTCATCGACAGCTGGGCGTTTCCGGGTTCCATAGCGTGCTCACGGTCAGGTTGAGTCAATTGGCACCTCGTGGTAGGCGCTCGAAGGTAAAAAACAGCAATCAAAACCAACAATATCGGGACGCTGGTCGTCGGCTTGCCGTCACGCCCGGGTCTATCTGTTTCTATATATTGCACCGGCTTTATCGGCTTTTGTGCGGTGTTAACCTGCGAAAACCTTGGATGGGGTATTTCCTGCGTTCCGCTCAGAAATTTCTGACCCTGTTGACGACTTTTCGTACAGCAGCCGTCTCTCTTTCAGCATGAACGCGCATCTTTAAGTCGTACAAGGAGCCGCGCCATGCATGCCATCAGCTTTATTCAGGATCTGGCAGTCATCATGCTGGTGGCTGGCGTCGTGACCGTCCTGTTTCATCGACTGAAACAACCGGTGGTACTGGGATACATCGCCGCCGGCTTCATCATCGGCCCGCACACCCCGCCGTTCGGCCTGATTCACGACGAAGACACCATCAAGATCCTCGCCGAACTGGGGGTGATCTTCCTCATGTTCTGCCTTGGGCTTGAGTTCAGCCTGCGCAAGCTGTTCAAAGTCGGTGCCACAGCCTTTATAGCGGC
Organism: Pseudomonas sp. GW821-FHT02A11; assembly: GCF_059421985.1. NCBI lineage: Bacteria > Pseudomonadati > Pseudomonadota > Gammaproteobacteria > Pseudomonadales > Pseudomonadaceae > Pseudomonas > Pseudomonas sp. GW821-FHT02A11. Next base: position 260,417 of record NZ_JBWKWB010000006.1, on the reverse strand, counting down.
GTTTCTCGAGATCATGCTGATGATCTGGATCGGTTATGAAATCGGCCAGTTCTTCGGCTGGAGCACCATGGACTCGCTGTTCTTGGGCGCGATTCTGGCGATTTCCTCGACCACCATCATCGTCAAGGCCCTCAACGACCTAAAGATGAAAAACCAGCGCTTCGCGCAATTGATCTTCGGCGTGCTTATCGTCGAGGACATCCTTGGCATCGGCATCATTGCCTTGCTGTCGGGCATCGCGGTCAGTGGCACGGTCAGTTCCGGCGAAGTGTTTTCGACGGTAGGCAAGCTTTCGCTGTTCATGATCGTCGCGTTGGTAATCGGCATTCTGCTGGTGCCGCGCTTGTTGGCTTATGTGGCGAAATTCGAAAGCAACGAAATGTTGCTGATCACGGTGTTGGGCCTGTGCTTCGGCTTCTGCTTGCTGGTGGTCAAACTCGAATACAGCATGGTGCTGGGTGCGTTCCTGATCGGCGCGATCATGGCGGAATCCAAGCAATTGGCGAAGATCGAGCACCTGATCGAGCCCATTCGTGACATGTTCAGCGCCATCTTTTTCGTGGCGATCGGCTTGTTGATTGATCCACAGATTCTCCTTGATTACGCCTGGCCCATCGCCGTGATCACGGTCGCCGTGGTGCTGGGCAAGATGTTGTCGTGCGGGCTTGGAGCCTTTATCGCCGGTAACGATGGCAAGACCTCATTGCGCGTGGGCATGGGGCTGTCACAGATTGGCGAATTTTCCTTCATCATCGCGGCGCTGGGCATGACGCTGCAGGTGACCAGCGACTTCCTTTATCCCGTCGCCGTGGCGGTTTCGGCGATCACCACGTTGCTCACGCCCTACCTGATTCGCGCCGCCGATCCGTTGTCCCACTCTCTCGCCGGGATTGTGCCTACACGGGTGGCGCGTGTTTTCGGCCTTTATGGGGAATGGCTGCGCAGCATTCAGCCACAAGGCCAGGGGGCGTTACTGGCGTCGATGATTCGCAAGATCCTGCTGCAGGTGGGGGTGAATCTGGCGTTGGTGGTGGCGATCTTCTTTTGCGGGGCGTATTTCGCTGAGCGCATTGGCGATTATTTCAGCGAGTGGGTCGCTGAGGTGGGGCAACAGAAGGCCTGGATCTGGGGCGCGTCGCTGCTGTTGTCGCTGCCATTTTTGATCGCGGTGTATCGCAAACTCAAGGCGCTGTCGATGTTGCTGGCGGAGATGAGCGTCAAGCCGGAAATGGCCGGACGGCATACCGAGCGCGTGCGACGGGTGATCGCTGAAGTGATCCCGCTGCTGTCACTGATGGTGATTTTCCTGCTGATCGCCTTGCTGTCGGCGAGCATGTTGCCGACCAGCGAATGGCTGCTGCTGATCGTGGTGGTGGCGGGGGTGGTTGCGGCGGTGCTGTGGCGCTGGTTTATCCGCGTGCATACGCGCATGCAGATCGCGCTGCTGGAAACACTGGGCAATCATCAGGAGCCTTCGGAGCGCTAGGCTCCGAGGGCGCCTGTCAGGCGGGGTGTCAGCTTTCCAGCCAGACGTCCCGCGCCCAGTGCCAGACCGATTCCCAGTTTTCTTCGGTAACCAGTTCTTCTTCGCCGGACCACAGCACGACAGTGCCGTCTTCCTCGACGCAATAATAGTCATCGCCGTCCTGACAGATCGGGATCAGCTCACGCGGAACGCCGATATCCCAGGCGTTGGCCGCAACGTCTGGCAGGTAGGTGTGAGATTGCGGATCGGTCACGGTCACCGGCTCCAGGCTGCCGTACACCACGTCGCTGACGGTCAGCAGAAACTCCTTGAAGACGAAAGGAATGTTGATGAACAGCTGCTCTTCGATTTCGACAAGCTGATCTTCGTCCGGCAGCTCAAGCGGGACTGGAACCGGCTCATTGGCTTCACGGAGTTGTTCGATGACTTCTTCCACGACGTGGATCCTCTAACGATTTGCGCGGTTTATACAGTAGCTCAAAGACATCACCAAATTAACTGCGAGGTTCAAAAAACAAAACCCCGAAACAAGTTCGGGGTTTTGACTAAAGCGACGACGCAGAGTTTCAGCCGTTCTGGCGAATACCTGCCACCAGCCAAGGCTGGTTTTCGCCTTGGGCGCGTTCCATGTTCCAGCTTTCGCTGAACACTTCACCCTGGTCGAAGCGCGAGGTCTTGGAGACGCCGCTGAAGGTCAGCGTGGCGATGGTCTTGTCGGCGCGATCGTCAACCCCTTCAAGCTGCACGGTGAGGTTGTCGATGTAGGTCGACTGGAAGCCGTTACCCAGATCGGCACGTTCTTTTTTCAGGAACTGCAGCATTTGCGGGGTCACGAACTCGGCGATCTTGTCCATTTCGTTCGCATCCCAGTGCTGCTGCAGCGACTGGAAGTGATTGCGCGCGGCTTCGATGAAGCGCTCTTCATTGAACCAGGCCGGCGCGTTGATCACCGGACGGGCCGATGCGGCAGGCGAACCGCCGAACATCGAGTTGGCGTTCTGCGCAGGCTGCTGCAAGGTTTCACGCTGGTAGGGAGCGCCAGCCGGAGCCATTTGAGGCTGTTGCTTGCGTCGACGGGCCGCAATGAAGCGGAAGATCACGAAAGCAATGACCGCCATGATCAGGATGTCGAAGAACTGCATGCCCTGGAAGCCGCCGCCCATGAACATGGAGGCGAGCAGGCCACCGGCAGCGATACCGGCTAGAGGGCCCAGCCATTTGGAAGCACCGCCCGCAGCGGGCGCAGGACGACCGGCGGCGTTAGGTGCAGCGGCAGGAGCGGAAGGAGCTGTCTGACGCGCCTGGTGAGTCGGCGCCGAGCCCATGCTCTTGCCACCACCAAAACGCGCGGCGTTGGCGTCCAGACTCATGGTGAGCCCGATGACCAGCGCCAAAGCGATGCTTAGAAAACGTTGCATATTGGGAATTCCCGTTTGTGGATTGCACGCGCGCCATATTGAACAGGACAAATGTGTCTGACCAGCGACCATATGTTTCTGGCTTTTGCGTGGATCTTCACAGCGCCCGTACTACTTGGGTTGTAGGCAGGTGAAGAAAGTTCTGTAGGAAAGATGGGGGTGAGATGTAGGAATGCAACCGTGGGGGTGGGTAATGACGCAAATCCTCTGTGGGAGCGAATTTATTTGCGAGACGATCATTCAGACGACAGAGACGTGTCGAATGTACTGGCCTCTCGCGAATGATTCGCTCCCACAGATTTTTTGCGGTATCAGCGACAGCTCAAACCGGCTCCAGCTTTGCGTAACCGAGCATCAGCCACTTGCTGCCTTCGGAGAAATTCACCTGCACCCGGGCCTGAGCGCCGGCGCCCTCAAAGTTGAGGATCACGCCTTCGCCAAACACCGCATGCTGCACCCGCTGGCCCAGCGAGAACTGGCTCTGTGGGATGCCTTCGCCGTCGAACAAACGACTCGGCGCCATGGTCTTGGAGCCGCCGAACGGACGCGACACGCTGTTGGACAGGCGCACCTCCTGAATCAGATTCGGCGGCACTTCACGTACGAAACGCGAAACCTTGTTGTAGGTCTCGCTGCCGTACAGGCGTCGGGTTTCGGCGTAGGTCAGCACTAGGTTCTGCATCGCGCGGGTAATCCCGACGTAGGCCAGGCGGCGTTCTTCTTCCAGACGGCCCGGTTCTTCCAGGCTCATCTTGTGCGGGAACAGGCCTTCTTCCATGCCCACCAGGAACACGTACGGGAACTCCAGGCCCTTGGCGCTGTGCAGCGTCATCAGCTGAATGCTGTCTTCGTGCTCGTCGGCCTGGGCATCGCCGGCTTCCAGCGAGGCATGACCGAGGAAAGCCGCCAGTGGTGTCAGGTCTTCCTCGTCTTCGCTGTTTTCGAACGCGCGTGCAGCGCTGACCAGTTCCTCAAGGTTTTCTACCCGGGCCTGGCCTTTTTCGCCTTTTTCTTCCTGGTGATAAGTGATCAGCCCGGATTGCTCGATGACCGTCTGGGTCATCAGGTGCAGCGGCATCTCCATGACCTTGGCCGAAAGGTTCTCGATCAGCTCGATGAAGGCGCCCAAGGCGCTGGCGGCGCGGCCGGTCACGCCCTTATTGGCGACCAGCAGACGCATGGATTCCCACATCGACACGTCGGCATGGCGCGCGTGCTCGCGAATCGCTTCGACGGTTTTCTCGCCGATGCCGCGCGGCGGCACGTTGATCACGCGTTCCAGCGCCGAGTCGTTGCCGCGCCCTTCCAGAATGCGCAGGTAAGCCATGGCGTTCTTGATTTCGGCACGCTCGAAGAAGCGCTGGCCGCCATAGATGCGGTACGGAATGCGCTCGCGCAGCAGCGCTTCTTCAAGCACCCGCGACTGGGCGTTGGAGCGATACAGAATGGCGATATCGCTGCGCGACAGGCCGGTCTTGATCGCGCTTTCGATGGTCTCGACCACGTAGCGCGCTTCGTCGTGCTCGTTGAACGCCGCGTACAGGCTGATCAGCTCGCCATCGCCAACGTCGGTCCACAGCTCTTTGCCCAGGCGGCCGCTGTTGTTGACGATCAGGCCGTTGGCGGCTTTCAGGATGCTGGCGGTGGAGCGGTAGTTCTGCTCCAGCCGAATGGTTTCGGTGTCAGGGAAGTCATCGGAGTACTGATGAATGTTCTCGATCTTGGCGCCGCGCCAGCCGTAGATCGACTGGTCGTCGTCGCCCACCACCATCAAACTGTCGCCGCCCTTGGCCAGCAGGCGCAACCAGGCGTACTGCACGGCGTTGGTGTCCTGGAATTCGTCCACCAGAACGTGACGGAAGCGGCGTTGGTAGTGTTCCAGCAGGCCCGGATTGTCGCGCCACAGGTCCAGCGCGCGTAGCAAAAGCTCTGAGAAGTCGATGACACTGGCCCGCTGGCAGGCCGCTTCGTAGTTCTCGTAGATGGCTTTCATGGTGCTCAGGAACAGATCGCCCGAGGCCTGAATGTGCTTGGGACGCAGGCCTTCGTCTTTCTGACCGTTGATGAACCACTGCGCCTGACGCGCGGGCCATTTCTGCTCGTCCAGCCCCATCTCGCGGATGACGCGCTTGACCAGACGCTGCTGGTCGTCGCTGTCGAGGATCTGGAAATTCTGGTTGAGGCCGGCCTCCTGCCAGTGCGCGCGGAGCAAGCGGTGCGCCAGGCCGTGGAAGGTGCCGACCCACATGCCCGCCGGGCTGATGCCCATCAGCTGCTCGATGCGATGACGCATCTCGGCAGCGGCCTTGTTGGTGAACGTCACCGACAGGATCGAGTGCGGCGACGCGTTTTCGACCTGGATCAGCCAGGCGATACGGTGCACCAGCACGCGGGTTTTGCCGGAGCCAGCGCCAGCGAGAACCAACTGACGACCCACGGAAGCGGCGACCGCCTGGCGTTGGGCATCGTTGAGGGAATTAAGCAGAAGGGAGAGGTCATCATTGTGCATCGGCGCATTCTAGGGTGCCGGGGGATGGCGGGCAAACCCTAACGCCGGTCGGTCGTGAAATGAGCGACGGCATTCATTACGAGCGCCCACGTTTTTTATTTTTCTGACTGTTTGGTCTCTTCGGCTGCTTGTGTATGCTCCGCTCACGTTCAAGGCTCACTAATTACAAGAATCGCCATGATCACCCGCTCAGAAGTCCCGGCCGATGCTGTGGCGACACGTCGTGTCATCCTCAAACAGTACGCCACCCAGCTTGCCGTCGAGCGCACTCGTCTTCTTTATCAGGGGTCGATGCTGCCGACCCTGTTCATGTTCATTAATGGTTTGCTTTGTGCCTGGCTGCTCTGGAGCCCGGAGCGTTATGTGCTTGTCGGTATCTGGGTCAGCTGGCTGTCGGCGCTGGTGTGCCTGCGGGTGCTGCAGGTCACGGCCTTTCGTGCGGCCTCACCGGAACGTCAGGCCCAGCCGATCTGGACGCGCATGTTTCTGGCGGGGGCCTGCGTCAGCGGGCTGACCCTCTCCAGCGCCGCCCTGGTGCTGGTTCCGGTGGAAAATTTCGTTCAGCAAGCGTGGGTCTTCGGCCTCATCGGCGCAGCGACGTTGTCGGCGAGCGTGGCCTACGCGGCAAGCATCCCCGCCTTTCTGACGTTCGCCGTCCCGTGCCTGTTGCCGCCGATCCTGTACCTGTTCTGGGGCGGCGATGTCCCTTTGCGCGGCTGGGGCTGGCTGGGCTTGATCCTGTTGCTGGCGCTGATCGTCGTCGCGGCGCAGGTCAACCGGTTGATCCAGCGCGGCCTGACGCGGCGCTTTCAGAATCTGGCGCTGATCGAACACCTGCAACACGCCCAGGCGCGAAGCGAAGAACTCAATCGCGAGCTGGCCCGACAGTACGAAGAGCGCACGCGCTATCTCTCTCACTATGACGAGCTGACAGGCCTGGCCAACCGCGCCCTGTTCAACGAGCGCCTACGCGAAGCCAATCAGCGCGTGGGCCAAGGCGGGCGAACCCTGGCGTTGCTGCACATCAATCTGGATCGCTTCAAGCTGCTCAATGACACCCTCGGTCACGACATCGCCGACCAGCTGCTGCGCCATGTCGGACGCCGTCTGATCGCCGAACTTTCAGACGCCGATACCGTTGCGCGCTTGTCTGCCGATGAGTTCGCGGTGTTGTTCGATTCCCACAGCAATCTGACGACCCTGGCGCGGATCACCACCTGCTTGCTGGCCAAGCTGCGCTCGCCGACATCGGTGGCCGGGCACGAGCTGGTGGTCAGTGCCTCCGTCGGCATTGCGCTGCTTCCGGGTTCAGCTCGGGACATCGGCACGCTGGTCACCCAGGCAAACATGGCAATGCAGCACGCCAAGCATCTGGGTGGCAATCATTTTCAGTTCTACACCGAGAGCCTGCAGGCGCGCACGCTGGAGCGGCTACAGCTTGAAATTCAACTGCGCCGCGCAATCGAAGATGGCCAGCTTGAGGTGTTCTATCAGCCCAAGCTGGAGCTGGCGACGGAGCGTCTGAGTTCGGCAGAGGCGCTGGTGCGCTGGCGTCATCCCACACGAGGCATGGTGCCTCCCAGCGAGTTCATCGGCCTGGCGGAAGAAACCGGGCTGATCGCTGACATCGGCGAGCTTGTGTTGCGCCGCGCCTGTCGACAGGCCTGTGAATGGCAACGTAGCGGGCTGCGGCCGATTCGGGTGTCGGTCAATCTGTCGGTGCATCAGCTTCGTCAGGGCAAGCTGGTGAGTTTGGTGCGGCAGGTGCTCGAAGAAACCGGCCTCACGCCTGAATACCTGGAGCTTGAGCTGACGGAAAGCCAGCTGCTGGACAGCGTCGAGCACATCATCACCACGTTTCAGCAGCTACGGGAGTTGGGCGTCAAGCTTGCGATCGATGACTTTGGTACCGGTTACTCATCGCTGAGTTACCTCAAGCGTTTCCCGGTGGACTACGTGAAGATCGATCAGGCCTTTATTCGCGGCCTGAGCGAGGGCACCGAGGACGCGGCCATCACCCGCGCAATCATCGCGATGGCGCACAGCCTGGGCTTGAAGGTGGTGGCTGAAGGTGTCGAAAACGCCGAGCAGCTGGCGTTTCTCAGGGCTCACGATTGCGACGAGGTGCAAGGCTACCTCATCAGCCGGCCGGTGGAGGCCAATGCGATGGAAGAGGTCCTGCGCAATTGTTCGACAGTTGCCTGGAGTCGCGTGTGAAAACTCCTACACTGCAAGTCGACCCGGATGTCATGGCTGATCGCTTGCAAGGAGCAAACTCGTTTAGCTGTGCGGTTTGCAGGTCATGTAGTATAACTACAAGAAAGCTACAGCCCGGCCCATCCTTCTATTGAGTCCTGTCCTTTGAATCTGTTGCAGCACATCGCCCAGTCCCGCCATCTCTTGCGTAAGTCAGAGCTCAAGGTAGCCGACCATGTGCTGCTTGATCCTGCGGCTGTCATGCACAGTTCCATGGCCGATCTGGCCCACAGCGTGGGCATCAGTGAGCCAACCATCGTGCGCTTTTGCCGTGCCATCGGTTGTACCGGTTTTCAGGACCTGAAACTCAAGCTCGCGCAAAGCCTTGCGGCCGGCGCCAGCTTCGGCCAGTTCGCGATTCACGAGGATGACTCGGTTGCGGACTACAGCCTGAAAATCTTCGACACCACGCTGCACACGCTGATGGAAGTGCGCGAAAAGCTCGACCCACACGCCCTGCAGGCGGCGGTGACGGTCATGGCAGCAGCCCATCGCGTCGAGTTCTACGGCTTTGGTGCTTCTGGTGCGGTCGCGGCGGACGCGCAGCACAAATTCTTCCGGCTGTTGCTGACGGCTGCGTCCTACTCCGACCCGCACATGCAGGCGATGTCGGCAGTCACCCTCAAGCCAACGGACGTTGCCGTGTGCATCTCGCAATCCGGACGCTCGAAGGATCTGTTGATCACCGCCAACCTCGTGCGTGAGAGCGGCGCCAACCTCATCACTCTGTGCCCAAGCCAGACGCCACTGGCCGAACTGTCGACCGTCAATCTGGCGATCGACGTGCACGAAGATACCGAAATCTACACCCCGCTGACGTCGCGTATCGCCCATCTGGTTGTGATCGACGTGCTGGCCATGGGCGTCGCAATGGCCCGAGGTCCGAGCCTGGTCAACCACCTCAAAAGCGTGAAGCGCAGCTTGCGTAGCCTGCGTCTGTCGCCGAAGTCGATCAAATCGGCTGAGGATTGATATTCGAGCCATGCACCCCTGTAGGAGCGCGCTTGCCCGCGATTGCGGTGTGACATGCTGCCCATGGCTGCCTGACACACTCTATTCGCGGGCAAGCGCGCTCCTACGGTCTAGCTGTTGTGACCCAACCTTCACCAACTTGTAACGCTTCCGACGCTTGATCGTCACTGCGTCCCGGCACTCTGTACTCCCGCACACGCAATGGGAGACAGGATATGCCTCGGCACTACGATGACTCGCAGCAGCAAAGCACCAGCGCCAAGACCCGCCGCCAGCAGGAAGATCAGCGCCGCATGGCGTTTCGGCGTGCAATCGAAACCCGGTTTGAAGACCGCCGCCTGAGCCTCGAATACGACGATTACCTAGAAGCGGGCGCATCGGTCTGGCAGAGCGTCAGCGCCTCGGAAGGTGCCCGTCAAAGCGCGTGACCAGTTCACTGATCTGCGCCCGCTCGGTGCGAATGAACCCAAGGAATGCGTGAGCGACCGGCGACAGACGTTTCTCGCGCGCCTGTACGACGCACCAGCTTCGATACAGCGGCAGCTCGGCCACCGGCAGCTCTTTGAGCGTGCCGGTGGCCAGTTCCAGGCTCAGGGCGTGCCGCGTCAGCAACGCCACGCCAAGCCCTGCCACGACGCATTCGCGCTGCGCTTCGGCGGATGACACCTCCAGCGAATGCTCGAAGTGAATGCGCTTTTCCTTGAAATACTCCTCACACGCCTTGCGCGTTCCCGAGCCTTGTTCGCGCACCACCAGCGTGTGCCCCTCCAGATCTTTCAACGAAGGGTTGGGCAGTTGCGCCAGTGGGTGATCGGGCCTTGCCACTGCCACGATTGGGTTGTTGAGAAACGGCAGAAACTCCAGGCCCATGTCCTGCGGGACCATCGACATCACCACCAGATCATCGCGGTTGTCAGACAGTCGACGAATGACTTGGGCGCGATTAACGACCGTCAAATTAAGCATAACTTCGGGGTATTGGCGCTTAAATGCGGCAAACAGGTGCGGGACAAAATACTTCGCGCTGGACTCGATGGCGAGCTTCAATTGCCCTTGCAGCGAGCCCTGCATGTCCGAAAGCTGCATGTCGAGGTTTTCCAGGCGCCCAAAAATGTCGCGACTGGCAAGCTGCAACGCCTCAGCGGCTTCAGTCAGGTAAAGCTTTTTGCCGACGTACTCGAAAAGAGGCTGACCAATCAGCTCTTCCAGCTGGCGAATCTGCAGGCTGACGGCCGGTTGCGTGAGTGACATTTCCTCAGCGGCGCGGCTGTAAGAGCGCAGATCACAGACTTCGTTGAAAATCCGCAGTTGACGCAATGTCATACGCATCAATGACTTACGCACTTTTCGCCTGCCCCGCTAATGACTGAAAAAGTAACTATAAGGTTTTACTTATGTTTAACCCAATTTTTACTCATTTTTGTTAATTGCTGATTCGTCATAGGGTGCATTCATCGATGCGACGCAACATGCAGTTATAGAATGTCGCTACGAACTGACCGGTCTTCCGGTCCGTCTGCTCATCGGTCGAGGAACTGCCAGTGATAACAAAAATCCTGATCGCCAACCGTGGAGAAATTGCTGTCCGGATCGTGCGCGCTTGCGCCGAAATGGGCATCCGCTCGGTTGCGATCTACTCCGACGCGGACCGCCATGCGCTCCATGTAAAGCGTGCGGATGAGGCGTATGGCATTGGTTCCGAACCGCTCGAGGGTTACTTGAACCCGCGCAAGTTGGTGAACTTGGCCGTGGAAACCGGTTGCGATGCATTGCATCCCGGTTATGGCTTTCTTTCGGAAAACGCCGAACTGGCCGAGATCTGCGCCGAACGTGGAATCAAATTCATCGGTCCGTCCGCTGAAGTGATCCGCCGCATGGGCGACAAGACCGAAGCGCGCCGCAGTATGATCAAGGCTGGCGTACCGGTCACCCCTGGCACCGAAGGCAACGTTGCCGACATCGCCGAAGCGCTGACCGAGGGTGATCGCATCGGCTATCCGGTGATGCTCAAGGCCACCTCCGGTGGTGGCGGTCGCGGCATTCGTCGCTGCAACAGCCGCGAAGAGCTGGAGCAGGCATTTCCCCGCGTGATTTCCGAGGCGACCAAGGCGTTCGGCAAGGCTGAGGTCTTTCTCGAAAAATGCATCGTCAATCCCAAGCACATTGAGGCGCAGATCCTAGGCGACAGCTTTGGCAATGTGGTGCATCTGTTCGAACGTGACTGCTCGATTCAGCGTCGCAACCAGAAGCTCATCGAAATTGCCCCAAGCCCCCAGCTGACCCCTGAACAGCGTGCTTATATCGGCGACCTGTCGGTGCGCGCGGCCAAGGCCGTGGGTTACGAGAACGCTGGCACCGTGGAGTTCCTGCTCGCCGAGGGCGAGGTGTACTTCATGGAGATGAACACCCGAGTGCAGGTGGAACACACCATCACCGAGGAAATTACCGGTATCGACATCGTTCGCGAGCAGATCCGCATCGCATCCGGCCTGCCGCTTTCGGTGAAACAGGAAGACATCATTCACCGAGGCTTCGCTTTGCAGTTCCGCATCAACGCCGAAGACCCGAAAAACAACTTCCTGCCCAGCTTCGGCAAGATCACTCGTTACTACGCACCCGGCGGGCCAGGCGTGCGCACCGACACGGCGATCTACACCGGCTACACCATTCCGCCGTTCTACGACTCCATGTGCCTGAAGCTGATTGTCTGGGCGCTGACCTGGGAAGAGGCGATGGACCGTGGGCTGCGCGCGTTGGACGACATGCGTCTGCAAGGCGTGAAGACCACCGCTGCGTACTACCAGGAAATCCTGCGCAACCCGGAATTCCGTAGCGGCCAGTTCAACACCAGCTTCGTTGAAAGCCACCCTGAACTGACCAACTACTCGATCAAGCGCAAACCCGAAGAGCTGGCTCTGGCCATCGCCGCCGCCATTGCCGCCCACGCAGGCCTGTGAGGAACATAACAATGTCCAAAAAGATTTTTGTAACTGACACCATCCTGCGCGACGCCCATCAATCGCTGTTGGCGACCCGCATGCGCACCGAGGACATGCTGCCGATCTGCGAAAAGCTCGACAAAGTCGGCTACTGGTCGCTGGAAGTCTGGGGCGGCGCGACGTTCGACGCTTGTGTGCGCTTTCTGAAAGAAGACCCGTGGGAGCGCCTGCGCCAACTGCGCGCCGCGTTGCCCAACACCCGCCTGCAAATGCTGCTGCGTGGTCAGAACCTGCTGGGCTATCGCCATTACAGCGACGACGTGGTCAAAGCTTTCGTCGCCAAGGCTGCGGTCAACGGCATCGACGTGTTTCGCATCTTCGACGCCATGAACGACGTGCGTAACCTGCGCGTGGCCATTGAAGCGGTGAAGGCTGCGGGCAAGCACGCTCAAGGCACCATTGCCTACACCGTCAGCCCGGTACACACCGTCGAGGCCTTTGTTGCTCAGGCCAAGCAGATGGAAGCCATGGGTTGCGACTCTGTCGCGATCAAGGACATGGCCGGTCTGCTGACGCCCTTCGCAGCGGGCGAGCTGGTCAAGGCGCTGAAAGCCGAGCAATCGCTGCCAGTGTTCATTCATTCCCACGACACCGCTGGTTTGGCCGCCATGTGTCAGCTAAAGGCCGTGGAAAACGGCGCTGATCACATTGACACCGCGATCTCCAGCTTCGCCTGGGGCACCAGCCATCCGGGCACCGAATCGATGGTCGCGGCGCTCAAGGGCAGCGAATTCGACACCGGTCTGGATCTGGAACTGCTGCAAGAAATCGGCTTGTACTTCTATGCCGTGCGTAAGAAATATCACCAGTTCGAGAGCGAATTCACCGCAGTCGACACCCGCGTGCAGGTCAATCAGGTGCCAGGCGGCATGATTTCCAACCTGGCCAACCAGCTCAAGGAGCAGGGTGCGCTCAACCGCATGGGCGAAGTGCTGGCCGAGATCCCGCGTGTGCGCAAAGACCTGGGCTACCCACCGCTGGTGACCCCGACGTCGCAGATTGTCGGCACCCAGGCGTTCTTCAACGTGCTGGCTGGCGAGCGTTACAAAACCATCACCAACGAAGTGAAGCTCTATCTCACCGGCGGTTACGGCAAGGCACCGGGCCAGGTCGACGAGAAGCTGCGTCGTCAGGCCATCGGCAATGAAGAGTTGATCGACGTGCGTCCAGCAGATCTGCTGAAGCCTGAGATGACCAAGCTGCGTGGCGAAATCGGCGCGCTGGCCAAGTCGGAAGAAGACGTGCTGACTTACGCGATGTTCCCTGACATTGGGCGCAAGTTCCTTGAAGAACGCGCGGCTGGCACGCTGGCACCTGAGCCGCTGCTGCCGATTCCCGAGCCGGGGTCCGTGGCCAAGGCGAGCGGCGAGGGTGTGCCGACCGAGTTCGTCATCGACGTTCACGGCGAGAGCTACCGCGTCGACATCACCGGTGTCGGCGTCAAGGCAGAGGGCAAGCGCCATTTCTACCTGTCTATCGACGGCATGCCGGAAGAAGTGGTGTTCGAGCCGCTCAACGAGTTCGTCGGCGGCGGCATCGGCAAGCGTGCTCAGGCCAGCAAACCGGGTCACGTCAGCACCACCATGCCGGGCAACATCGTCGATGTGCTGGTCAAGGAAGGTGACGTGGTCAAGGCCGGCCAGGCCGTGCTGATCACCGAAGCGATGAAGATGGAAACCGAGGTTCAGGCGGCTGTCGCCGGCAAGGTCGTGGCGATCCACGTCGCCAAGGGCGACCGCGTGAATCCGGGCGAGATTCTGGTCGAGATCGAGTGATCGCGAGCATTCACGATAAACAGCCCCGCGCACAGACGCGCAGGGCTGTATGTTTACCTCTGGGGGAGCTCTCGTGGCTCCTCTTTTTTTGCCCGCGAAATACCGATCTGCTTCTGCCCGGAGGGCGTAGGAGCCCGACTTGTCGGCGATCTGGCGCGAAGCGGCAGTCAACCCGGCACATGCGATTTGCCTGACACAGCCAAGGTGTCTGATTTTGCTGCCGGTGCCCGGCAGGTCGCGGGCAAGCGCGCTCCTGCGCCCTTCGGGCAGAATCAACAGCGACGCCTGGCGCCTCTTAGAAACTCATCTGCCACTGCCCCATCAACGCATGATTGCGGCTATTGCTGCCCAGTTCGCCGTTGTAGCCGACGCTCAGGGTGTGACGTGAGGAAATGCCCAGGTCCAGACCGGCTTCGACCATCAGGCTGTCGCGATCCAGGGCGGAGCCTTCGACGCTGAACGCGCTGCCGCCCAGAACGAAGGCCTGACGAGTCTTGCTGTCGACGTCGCCGTAGGTGTGACGCCAGCCCAGGCTGCCCCGTGGCGTGAGGCTCATGCCGTTTTCCAATGGGGTCAGCTGTGCCAAACGCACGCCGAATGTGCTACTGAAATTGTCCTGGCTTTGCGCGTCGACGTTCAGGGCTGCTGAGCCGCCTTTCTCGGTATAGCTGTCGCGGTGGTAGCGCTGGTAGCCGAGGTTGGCGAACGGCTCGACGTTAAGGCGGCCGCTGCCCATCGCGTAGCCCAGTTCGGCGAAGGCTTGCTGGCTGTCGGCGTCGTAGTCGCCTTTCGGACGATCACTGAAGCCATCGAACGTGACCGAGCGTTTGCTCTCGCCATCGTGACCGCTGTAGGCCGCGCCCAGTCTCAGGGCCAGCGGGCCGTCCTTGCGCTGTGCATAAGCGCCGATATGCCAGCTGTTGACCTTGCCGTCGACGCCCGTGCTGTCCAGGTCGGTACGCGAATATCCGCCCAGCACGCCCATGCGCCAGGCCGGCGTTAGCGACCAATCGACGCCCAGTACGCTGCCTTTGGTGCGTTGTTCAAGACCGGCGCTGCCATGCTCGCCATCGAGCTTGCCGTAGCTGCCGATGCCTTGCAGCCAGACCCGACCACGTGCATTCGGGTCATTCAGATTGCGCGCGGCATTCGGCACGCCGGTGGCGGCAAGGGCGGGTGTGTCCTTGTCATCCATGCCGACCAGCAGGCTCGAACCGCTGCTCATGCCTTGCATCGCCGACATCATCGTTGCGCCGACTTGCGACGCGCCGCTCAGAGTGGCACCGGTCAGGCTGGCGTTGCTGCTGCCAGCCAGTTGTTCAATGGCCGCTCCCGCAGAGGATGTGCTGGTGTTAAGCAGCGCCTTGTACAGCGCGCTGTTGCTGCCGAGTGAAGCCAGGCTGGTGGCTGCCTGACTGCCGTTGCCGGTGCTGGCGTAATCATTGAACGCGACATCGTTGCGGGTATAGGCCAGGCCGACGCTGGTCGGCTGATAAGTGAGCGTCGGCGTGAGGAATGCGTAGTCGCTGGTGACGCTGCCGAACGTGCCAGTGATGCTGCCCGCTTGAAGGACGGTGTACTGACTCTGCCACGGGTAAGTCCCCGAGCTGGCATTAACCACGAGCGTAGCGCCATTGAGGTTGGCGTTGCCGCTGACCTTGATCGTCGCGCTGTCGCCGTTGGCGTTGGCACCAAAGGCGACGGTCGAGCCGCTGCCCATGTTCAGGTTGCCGTTCACCTGCGCGGCACCCAGCGCCTTGCTGGCGACCAGCGTGCCGTTGACGTTGAGTCCGCCGACTGTACCGCCGCCCGCGTAGACGCCACCCTGATCGACCGTCATGGCGCCTGCGATGCCGCCCTGGTTGATCAGGGTTGCGCCGCTGGAGACGCTGCCGCCGTCACTGAAGTCGCCGCTGCCGGTGAGTGTCCAGGTGCCCTGACGCACTTGCAGGGTTTCGAAATTCCGGCTGGCGCCGAAGCTGCCACCCAGTGCGTCGTCCATGATCACGGTATCGGTGCCGGTGCCGCCGTCGACCACACCGACGAACTGGCTGTTGTGGCCCAGGGTCAGGGTGTCGTTGCCGCCGCCCATGTCCATGGCCAGGCCGTTGCTGCCGCTGATCAGGCCGTTGTTGTAGACGTTGTCGGCGAATTCGCCGACCAGCTTGATGCCGAAGCCGTTCAGGCCTTCGATGGTGCCGTGGTTGATCAGGGTCGTGGCGGCTACGCCAGAACCGCCGCTGCCGTCATCGACCAGAATGGCGTTGTCGACGCTGCTGATCAGTGCGTTGTTGGCGTTGAAGAGGTAACCGCCGCCCGCGGCGATGCCCTCGCTGCCATTGGCAAAGCCGTTCTTGTCCACGCCGCTGGCGCCCAGGCCTTTGATGGTGCCGTAGTTTTCGATGTGGGCGACCAGGTCGATGTCCACGCCATCGCCGTCGCCGTTGGGCTGCAGGCCGTTGTTGCTGCCGGTGATGGTGCCGTAGTTGATCACCGTACCGTTGCCGTCCGAGCCGAAGCCCGATCCGTTGCGGCCCACGATGACGCCGGTGGCGTAGTTGGTCAGCGTGGCCCCGAGGTCGGTGGTGATGCCATGGCGGCCGCCCGAGATGAGGCCATAGTTGTTGATCGTCACGCCGGTGGACGAATCGACGTCGATACCGTCGAACTTCTGGTCGGCGGTGGTCGAGTCGCCTGAGGAAATTTCGCCGTAGTTGGTGATGGTCGCGTTCGAGCCGGTCTTCATGCCGTCGCTCAGATCTCCGCGAATCAGTCCGCCTGCGCGGTTGATGAGTGTAGTGGACACGCCTGCGCCGCGCACGGCGTCCAGATCGATGCCCTGGCCGCCACCGGTCGAGCGAATGGTGCCGCTGTTGTCGATCAGGATCGAGCCGCTGGGGAAGTTGCTGTTGATGCGCAGCGCGTCGTCGGTGCTGGTAATCACGCCACCGGCACGGTTGGTGATGCTGTAGTTGCGTGCCGTCGTCTCGTCGCCGCTGCTGTCGATCGCGCGGCCGCCTGTGGACTGGATAGTGCCGCTGTTATCGACGACGACACCGGTCCCGCTGGTCGTGCCCTTGAGGCTCACGCCTTTGCCGGTCGGAACGATAAGGCTGCCGGTATGAGTGACCGTCAGTGTGTCGGCGCCGCTCAATTCGACGCCCGTCGTGGTTGCTGTGGAAATCAGCAGATTTTGCGGCGCGGCGACGGCGAGTGCCTCGGCTGTAAATCCGCTGGAGACGATTACCGCGATGTGCAAGGCGAGACGAGACTTGGCGCGAGGCATGACGGACGGCCTGTTTGTATAAAAGGGCCGTCCTATATAGCCGTTTGATATGACAGGTTTATAACGACCGGAAATGACTCAGTGTGTCGATTTGTTTCCCGTCCTTGAAGTTATCCACAGCCAGCCACGCAACGAAGGCCTGTTCGATGTGCGGCCATTCACTGTCCAGCATCGAAAACCATGCCGTGTTGCGGTTCTTGCCTTTGACGATCATGTGCTGACGAAACGTGCCCTCGAAGCTGAAGCCCAAGCGCTCGGCCGCCGCGATGGAGCGGGCATTGTCGGCGTTACATTTCCATTCCAGGCGACGATTGCCCAGCGCGAACGACTCCTTGGCCAGCAGGTAAACCGCCTCGGTGCTTTTTGGCGTGCGCTGCATCGAGGCGCCAAAGGTGACGTGGCCGATTTCGATACGCCCCGCACTGGGCACGATGGACATCAGGCTGAGAAACCCATCGATGACGCCGGTCTGCTGATCGATCACGGTGTAGAACCACGGATCGGTCGAGGCCTGCAGGCTCACCAGGTAATCGTCGAAGGCCGCGCGTTCGGTAAACGGCCCCACGGCCAGGTAATCCCACAGCTTCGGGTCGGCGCCGGGGCCTTCCAATGCGTTCCACAAACCGTCTGCATGGCGTGCGGCGTCGAGTTTTTCCAGGCGGATGAAGCGGCCGTTCAGCGTGCGTGTGTCGGGCAGTTTTGCCGATGGCCAGTGTTCAACGTTCGACATGTTCGGGTTTCCAGGGCTCAGAGCGGTTTGCGAAATTGAATGAAGCCGGGACGTTCGGCGATGCGTTCATACAGCTCGATGGCCGTGGCATTGGTTTCGTGGGTCAGCCAATGAACCTTGTCGGCGCCGTCCTTCTTGGCGGCGGCGTACACGTATTCGATCAGCTTGCGACCCACACCGGTGCCGCGTTGGTCTGGCGTCACCAGCAGGTCCTGAAGATAGCAGGACCAATGGATGCTCCAGTTTGATCGGTGATAAATGAAGTGGACCATGCCCACCGCCTTGCCGTCCTGCCAGGCGAGGGCCGCGTTGGTCGGCTCGTTGCTGTCGAGAAAGCGTTGCCATGTGCTTTCGGTCACGGCGTCCGGCAGTTCGGTCTTGTAAAAAGTCAGGTAGGCCTTCCACAGCGGCAGCCAGGCGGCGTGGTCGTCGGCGGTCACGGGGCGGATCTGTACGTCAGACACGGGTTTCTCCTTGGCTCATCAATTGAGCGATTTCCTGATCGAGAGGGTGCTGGCTGGCGGCCAGGCCCCTGCGCACGCCGGCGATGTCATCGGCGCTGCGGTTCTGGTTGAGCTTGCGCTTGCCCTCCAGCCGGTCGATGGGGATGGCGAAGCCGACGATGCCGTTGAGCATCTTTTCGATGTAGTCGGCGGGTGCGTCGCTCACGGCCCAGGGCTCGGCGCGACCGGCTTCGTGTTTGTCGGTCAGGCCGCTGACGATCTGCAGCAGGCGCGCAGGGTCGGTGAAGACCTCGGCGCGGCCATAGGCGTGCACGGCCACGTAATTCCAGGTCGGCACCACTTTGCCGTGCTCGCCCTTGGCGGCGTAGAACGAGGGGCTGATGTAGGCATCGGCGCCCTGAAAAATCACCAGCGCCTCGCCCGATGCAAGGGTTTTCCACTGCGCGTTGGCTTTGGCCAGATGCCCGAACAGCGTGCCGTTGGGGCCTGCTTTGGGGTCGAGCAACAGCGGTACGTGAATAGCCTGCAGGCCCGTTTCATCAGCCGTGATCAGGGTGGCCAGCCGCGTGCCTTCGATTTGCCGGTGCAGGCTGTCGAGATCCTCATCTTTGAAATAGCTGGGTGTGTACATGAGATTTTCCTTGGCGACTGGCCCCATCCTAGGCAGCCTATTGGCCTGTTGTAAGAACCATTAACGGTCTATTTCGTGGGGCCAATTCATGCCAATCGTTACGCCTTCCCTGACCTTCGATTTCGCCGGTATCGAGCTTGATCGACGCCAAGGCCTTAGCCGACAGCTTTACCAGGCGCTGCGCCAGCGGGTTCTGGACGGGCGCCTGAGCAGCGGCACACGCTTGCCTGCCAGTCGCGATCTGGCGGCCGCGCTGTCGATTTCCCGCAACAGCGTGATGCGCGCCTACGATCAGCTGTACGCCGAGGGCTTCACGGAAGGACGCGTGGGCGACGGCACCTATGTGGCCCAATTGTCTGACAAACCGGTATCCGCCAAGAAACTATCCACAAAAGTGTCCACAGGGTTATCGACAGGCTTATCAACAGGTTTATCCACAAGCTTGCCGCTTGAGACTGGTAATTCATCCAGTAAAGTTATCCACAGCGACTCGCTGGCAGTGCTCGAACAGCATCACTTGAGCGCTCACAAGACCGGTTTGCCGAGGGCTTTTCGGGTCGGAATTCCGGCGTTCGATCTTTTCCCGTTTGATGTGTGGGGCAAGCTGCACGCGGCTTTCTGGCGTAAACCGGGTTTGCATCAGCTCGGCTATGGGGACCCGGCAGGCGAGTGGCGGCTGCGTGAGCTGATTGCCGTCTATTTAAGAACATCTCGTGACTTGCAGTGCACCCCTGAACAAATTGTGATCACCAGCGGAGCGCAGCAGGCCATCACCCTTTGTGCACAGTTGCTGTTGAACGATGGCGACGGCGTGGCGATTGAAAATCCGGGCTATCGCGCAGCTGGTCATGCCTTTGCCGTGGCAGGGGCAAAACTGCACGGCTTGCCAGTGGACACTGAAGGCATGCGCTGCCCGGATTCGAGCAGTGGCCACTGTAAACTGGCTTACGTCACCCCTTCTCATCAGTATCCGCTGGGCGTGACCATGACCCTGGCGCGGCGGCTGGAATTGCTCGCTTGGGCCGAGCGCACAGAGGGCTGGGTCGTCGAGGACGATTACGACGGCGAGTACCGCTACAGCGGCGCGCCATTGGCGCCATTGGCGGCGCTGGATCGGCATGGCCGGGTGCTGTACGTCGGCACGTTCGGCAAGGTGGCGTTCCCGGCATTGCGCCTGGGTTATCTGGTGTTGCCGCGCAATCTGGTCAAGCCGTTCAGCCAGCGGCGGGCAGTAGACATGCGTCATTCGGAAATCGGCACGCAGGCGGTGATGGCCGAGTTCATCGCGGCAGGGCATTTCCAGCGGCATATCCGGCGCATGCGGCGCGCCGCGTTGAGCCGGCGCGACGCCCTGCTGGCCGGCTGGCCCAAGGACTTGCGCGGCTGCAGCCCGATGCCAAAACCCTTGGCGGGGCTGCATGTGTCAGTGGTTGTCGACAGTCTTGAACGGGAGCGGGCGTTGATCGCCAAGGCTGAAAGCGTGGGGGTGGAACTGTCGCCGTTAAGCGATTACTGGCTTCCCGATTCGGCCACGCCTGTGGATAACCGGGCAGGGCTGGTGTTGGGGTTTGCGGCGGTGCCTGAAGCGGATATCGCGTCGGCGCTCGAGCGGTTGCGTGATGTGTGGAAGGATTGATCGCAGTCCTGAACCCATCACCTGTGGGAGCGAATTCATTCGCGAAAAATGTTTCGGCCGATAGAGATGTGTCGGCTGTACGAATGCTTCGCGAATGAATTCGCTCCCACAGGTGCTCAGCATGCGGAATCAAGGCCCGGCGCTCAGGGGGTATACTCGCACCTATCGCAAACACATCCTGAGACATATCCATGAGCCTCCCTCTTTCCGCGACGCCTGAGCGCAAGCTCGGCACGCCGCTGATCGCTTTCACCTTGTTGCTGATCGGCGCTCTGTTCCTTCAATCCGCTGTCGGCGGCAAGCAGGTCCTGCTGTTGATCGTCGGCGCGGCGCTGGGCCTGACCCTGTACCACGCTGCGTTCGGCTTCACCTCCGCCTGGCGCGTGTTCATCAATGAGCGCCGCGGCGCAGGTCTGCGGGCGCAGATGGTCATGCTGTCGATTGCCGTGGTGCTATTCTTCCCGGCCTTGGGCGCGGGCACCCTGTTCGGCACGCCGGTCACCGGGCTGGTCGCGCCAGCGGGTGTTTCGGTGGTATTCGGCGCGTTCATCTTCGGCATCGGCATGCAGATGGGCGGTGGCTGTGCGTCGGGTACGCTGTTTACCGTTGGCGGCGGCAACGCGCGGATGCTGGTAACGCTGCTGTTCTTCATCATCGGTTCGGTGATCGCGACTCACCACGCTGACTGGTGGTTCTCCCTGCCGTCGTTCCCGGCCACATCCATTGTCAAAACCTTCGGCGTCGTGCCTGCGCTGATCATGAGCCTGGCGTTGTTCGCAGTGATCGCGCTGGTCACGATTACACTGGAAAAACGCCGCCATGGCGAATTGGAAGCTGCGGTCACCAGCGAACACGTGGGCCTGCGCCGCTTCCTGCGTGGCCCGTGGCCGCTGGTCTGGGGCGCGATTGCGCTGGCGCTGCTCAACTACGCCACCCTGGCACTGGCCGGTCGTCCATGGGGTATCACCTCGGCGTTTGCCCTGTGGGGCGCGAAGGTTGCAAGCAGCCTGGGCGTCGACGTCGGCAGCTGGGTGTTCTGGCAAATGCCAGCGAACGCCAAGGCGCTGGCGGCTCCGGTGTGGGAAGACATCACCACCGTCATGGACATCGGCATCATGCTGGGTGCGGCAGTGGCAGCGGGGCTTGCAGGACGTTTCTCGCCAAGCCTGAAAATTCCCACCCGCTCGCTGATTGCGGCGGTGCTCGGTGGCCTGCTGCTGGGTTACGGTTCGCGCCTGGCGTACGGCTGCAATATCGGCGCGTACTTCAGCGGCATCGCATCGGGAAGCCTGCATGGCTGGCTGTGGCTGATCGCAGCATTCGCGGGTAATGCGGTGGGCGTAAGGCTTCGGCCGTTCTTCTTCGAGGGTGAGCGTCGTCCGGTAGTGCTGAGCGGGTGTTGATCGGGGGCTGAATGAGGTTGATCCCTGTGGGAGCGAATTCATTCGCGATTTGGCGGTACATCTGACAGATATCTATCGGATGTTCCGCCTTCTCGCGAATGAATTCGCTCCCACAGGTTTTCCGTTACCCGATAGGCCGGCGGGTTGCGCGGATTATTTCCCTAGCTGGGATTTCGCGACCTTGACGATGTTCTCCGTCGTAAACCCGTACTTGGCTTGCAATTTATCGATCGGTGCCGACGCACCAAAGCTGTTCATCACGATTTTCGCGCCGCTCTGGCCGACGTAACGATCCCACCCCAGCGGTCCAGCTTGTTCCACCACGACCCGCGCCTTCACGTCCGGCGGCAACACGCTGTCGCGGTAGGCCTTGCCCTGATGTTCGAACAGCTCCCAGCTCGGCATCGACACCACGCGCGCGGCAACGCCTTCAGCCTTGAGCTTCTCGAACGCCTCAACCGTCATGCCGACTTCGCTACCGGTGGCGATCAGAATCACATCGACCTTGCCATCCACCGCATCTGCAAGCACATATGCCCCTTTCGCGACGCCCTCGGCGCTGGCGTATTTCGCGCGATCCAGCGTTGGCATGGGCTGGCGTGACAGCACGATGCAGCTGGGTCGGTTGGTTTGGGCCAGCGCGATCTTCCAGGCTTCGGTGGTTTCGTTGGCATCGCCCGGACGCAACGTCAGCAGGCCCGGGGTGGCGCGCAGCTGGGTCAGGTGCTCGATGGGTTGGTGAGTGGGGCCATCCTCGCCAACGCCAATGGAGTCGTGGGTGAAAACGAAAATCACCGGCAGTTCCATGATCGCCGCCAGACGAATCGGCGGCTTCATGTAGTCGCTGAACACCAGGAAAGTCGAGGTGTAGGGGCGGATGTAGGACAGCGCCAAGCCGTTGGCAATCGAGCCCATGGCGTGTTCGCGGATGCCGAAGTGCAGGTTGCGACCGCCATAGTTGCTCGCCTCGAAGCTGCCTGCGCCTTCGAACGTCAGATTGGTCTTGGTCGATGGCGAAAGGTCTGCAGAGCCGCCGATCAGCCACGGGATCTGCTGGGCAAAGCCGTTGAGCACCTTGCCGCCCGCAGCGCGTGTCGCAATGCCCTTGGCATCGGTGTCGAAACTGACGGCAGTGTTGCGCCAGCCCTCTGGCATCTCGCCCTGGCGCATGCGCTGAAGCTCGTCGAACAGCGCAGGCTGTTCTTTTTCAAAGCGAGCGAAGGTGTCCTGCCACGCTTTGTAATCCCCGCCGTTGCGCGTGAGCAACGCATCGCGCAAGTAATGACGGGCTTCTTCAGGCACCAAAAAGCTGCTGTTCTCGTCCCAGCCATAGGCCTTTTTGGTCAGCTTGATTTCGTCTTCACCCAGCGGCTCGCCGTGGGCTGAGGCGGTGTTGTGTTTGTTCGGCGAGCCGAAGCCGATCACGCTGTCGACCACGATCAGGGTCGGCGCGTCGTGGGTCTGCTGGAATGTCTGGATCGCCTTGGCCAGCGCCGCGGCGTCGTTGGCATCCTTAACGTGCAGGGTTTTCCAGCCGTAGCCTTCGAAGCGCTTGAGCGGATCGTCGCTGTAGGCCAATTCGGTGTGGCCTTCGATGCTGATGGTGTTGTTGTCGTAGATCCAGCACAGGTTCGACAGCTTCAGGTGGCCGGCCAGGGACGCCGCTTCAGCGGTCACGCCTTCCATCATGTCGCCGTCGCCGCAGAGCACGTAGACGTTGTAGTCGAACAGCGTCGCGCCCGGCTTGTTGAAGTGCTCACCCAGCCACCGTTCGGCCATCGCCATGCCGACGCTGTTCGCGCAGCCTTGGCCGAGGGGGCCGGTGGTGGTTTCGACGCCCGTGGTCATGCGGTATTCCGGATGCCCGGGCGTCTTGGAATTCATTTGGCGGAACTGCTTGATGTCCTCAAGGCTCACGGCCGGTTTACCCGAAGCGGTGCCGTGCTCGTCGATCTCGACCACGCCTGCCAGATGCAGCAGCGAGTACAGGAGCATCGACGCATGGCCCACCGACAGCACGAAGCGATCGCGATTCGGCCAGTCAGGATGTTCCGGGTGATAACGCAGGAAGTCTTTCCACAGCGTGTAGCCCACCGGCGCCAGCGCCATTGGCGTTCCAGGGTGGCCGGAGTTGGCCTTCTGCACGGCGTCCATGGCCAGGGTGCGGATGGTGTTGATGGTCAGTTGGTCGCGTTGGTCATGTGCTGCAGGTCGTTCGGTTTCGGACGCGCTCATTGACGTTCTCCTCGTGACATAGCGTGGAAACTTCCAGATAGGTGTTGAGCGCGGCGAGGGCGGGTTCGTTCCATGAATAATCTGTCTCCCGACGGCCTTTGGCATTTAGTTACATATCGACGGCTCTCATGGCGAACGATATGTGCGCCCCGCATTCGAACCCCTTTGGGACCTTGGCCTGTTGCCGGTCCATGTGCTTTGAAACGGGGGTGGCCTTTGCAGGAAACGATCATCAAGAAGTACCGCGCCATGATCAGGACGTTTACCTACATCGGTTGGTCGCTGTTCTGGCTGCTGATCTGGGACGTGATTGTCACGGTGGATTTCATGCTCTACCTGGAGCGCAAGATCACCTTGCCGTCCATGCCGCTGACACTGCTGGGTTCGGCGCTCGTCGTGCTCACCAGCTTTCGCAATTCCAGTGCCTACAACCGCTGGTGGGAAGCGCGCACGTTATGGGGCTCGCTGGTGAACAATTCCCGCAGCTACGCCCGGCAGGTGCTGACGCTGATCGACGACGAAGACGAGCTTAATCCGGTCAAGGCCGTCCTGCTGCGTCGTCATGTGGCCTACGTGGAATGCCTGTCCGCGCACTTGAAAGGCGGCGACTGCGGCGAGGACGTGACCGCAATGATTTCCCGCGAGGAATATGAGCGGCGCACTCGCACCAACAATTTTCCCAACGACATTCTCAATGTTTCCGCTGCGATTCTGGCGGACGAATACAAGGCCGGGCGCCTGGACAGCATTCGTCTTGAGCGACTGGAAGCGACACTGGTGGAGATTTCCAATTGCCAGGGCGGCATGGAGCGAATCGCCAACACGCCGCTGCCCTATCCCTACGTGACCTTTCCGCGGCTGTTCATCACGCTGTTCTGCATCATCGTGCCGATCGGTCTTGTGGAAACCCTGGGCTGGTTCACGCCGCTGGCGTCGACGGTCGTAGGGTTCATGCTCTTGGCCATCGAGAAAATCGGCACCGATTTGCAGAGCCCATTCAAGGCGTCCGAGCACGAGATTCAAATGAAGGCGCTGTGCGCGAATATTTCGGGGAATCTGAATTCGATGTTGCGTGATGCCACAGAGAAGCAGCGGTGAGTAACGAGCTGCAAGCTACAAGCGGGTGTGCGCCACTTGCAGCTTGCGGCTCGAAGCTTGCCACTGTGTCTAGGTGCCGGATTTGATCTTGGTCCACACGCGCGTGCGCGCACGTTCCGCGTCGCGTGGCAACGGTGTCAGGGTGTAGAGCGTTTTCATCGCTTCGGCGGTCGGGTACAGGTTCGGGTTGTTGCGGATTGCCGGGTCAACCTTGTCCGTCGCGTCTTTGTTCGGGTTCGGGTAGCCCACGAAATCGCTGATCGGCGCGATCACTTCAGGCTGCAGAAGGTAGTTGATGAAGGTATGCGCATCCTCGACATCCTTGGCCCCTTTCGGAATGGCCAGCATGTCGAACCAGATCGGCGCGCCTTCCTTTGGCAGACGCATGTCCACGACCACGCCGTTCTTCGCTTCCTTGGCCCGGTTCGCCGCTTGCGAGAAGCTGCCCGAGTAACCTACAGCCACGCAGATATCGCCGTTGGCGATGTCAGCCATGTACTTGGACGAGTGGAAGTAGGTGATGTACGGGCGAATCTTCATCAGCAAGGCTTCCGCCTTGTCGTAGTCCTTTGGGTTCTTGCTGTTGGGATCCAGCCCCAGGTGTTGCAGGGCCAGCGGCAGAATCTCTGAAGGCGAATCGAGCAGCGTCACGCCGCACTGTTTGAGCTTGCTGATGTTCTCTTCCTTGAAGATCAAATCCCAGCTGTCCACCGGCGCCTTGTCGCCCAGCACGGCCTTGACCTTGTCGGGGTTGAAGCCGATCAGGATGGTGCCGTACATGTACGGCACGGCAAATTTGTTGCCCGGATCGTTCGCCTCCAGCAGCTTCATCAGGCTCGGATCGAGGTGCGAATAATTGGTCAGCTTGCTCTTGTCCAGCGGCTGGAACACCCCGGCCTGAATCTGCTTGGCCAGGAACACGTTGGACGGCACCACCACATCGTAGCCGGAGTTGCCGGTCAGCAGCTTGGCTTCCAGGGCTTCGTTGGTGTCGAAGATGTCGTAGATCAGCGGGACCTTGGTGTCTTTCTTGAAGTTCTCCAGGGTCTGCGGGGTGATGTAATCGAACCAGTTGTAAACGCGCAGGGTTTTTGGCTCGTCGGCCTGAACCACGCCGCTGAGCATCGCCGCACACAGGGCGGGAGCGATAAAGCGCTTGAGTCTGTTCATCGTTGTCTCTCTTCTCGATAGGAGGGGTCAGACGCGTTCAAAACCTTCCAGCACGTTCACGGCATTGATGCCGATCTCTTCGACGGCGTAGCCGCCTTCCATCACAAACAAAGTGGGTTTGCCCAGCGCCGCGATGCGCTCGCCCATGCGCAGGTAATCGGGGCTGTCGAGCTTGAATTGCGAGATCGGGTCGTCTTTGAACGTGTCCACGCCCAGCGACACCACCACCACATCGGCGCCGAAACGCTCGATCTCGGCGCAAGCCTGCTCCAGCGCGGCACCCCACTGCGCCCAGTCGCTTCCCGCGGCCAGTGGATAGTTGAAGTTGAAGCCTTCGCCTGCCCCTTCGCCCAGCTCGTTTTCGTAACCCAGGAAGAACGGGAATTCGGCTTCCGGGTGGCCATGGATGGAGGTGAACAGCACGTCGCTGCGCTCGTAGAAAATCGACTGCGTGCCGTTGCCGTGGTGGTAGTCGACGTCGAGGATCGCGACTTTTTTATGGCCCTGATCGAGGAAGGCCTGAGCGGCGATGGCGGCATTGTTCAGGTAGCAATAGCCGCCCATGACGTCGCTGGCGGCGTGATGTCCTGGTGGGCGGCACAGGGCGAACGCGCTGCGCGCACCTTTCTGGATCGCGGCCTGTGCGGTGAGGGCGACTTGGGCTGCGCTGTACGCGGCTTGCCAGGTGCCGGCGGTGATCGGCGCACCCGCATCGAAGGTGTAATAACCCAGCTGGCCATGCAGGCTCGTGGGGATGACCGAGCGCAGCGTGCGCGCGGGCCAGGTGTAGGGCAGCAAGTCGCCTTCGGGGTTGGTGGCGGCCCAGCGGTCCCAGGCACCTTTGAAGAATTCCAGAAACGCATCGGTGTGGATGCGTTTGATTGGCTCGATGCCAAAGTCCTGTGGGCCCTCCACGGCGCCGATTTCGCGATCCTTGACCCGTTGCAGCACGTGATCGGCGCGCGATGGCATCTCAAAGCAGGGCATCAGCTTGCCGTCGATCAGCTCGCAGCGGCCGTGGTGCAAATGGTGATCATCGGAATAGACCGTCAGCATTTTCTTGTTCTCCTGTGGGCGAGGGTGTCCGACATTCTTGTGGCGGACGGCTTTTCGGAGAACGACGCAAACGGTCAAAAGGGGATTGATTCGGCCATAAAAGCTGACCGTAAATCGCCCCTGAATAGGGCGGCATGCCCCGTTTGGAGGCACTGGGGGAGCGAATTCATTCGCGAGGGGCCAGTGCAGGCGACATATCTCTATCGACTGTGCGGATGTCTCGCCTGAATACCGCCCAGAATGAATTCGCTCCCACAGGTGTCACGCGTCAGCTTCCGGAAATCTGCTCAGATCCGAAACTGACTCGGCGCCACGCCACTCCAGCGAATGAATGCATGGCGAAAGCTCGCCGTTTCACTGAAGCCCAAAACCTCGGCGATGTGATGAATGGGCAACTGATCGTCCTGCAACAATTGCTTGGCCCGCTCGAAGCGTAGCTCGTCCAACAACTGCTGATAGCTGCTGCCGGTGGCCTGCAAATGACGGCGAAGGGTGCGCTCGGAGCAGTTCATTTTTTGCGCAAGCACGCGCAGGCTTGGGGTCTGGTCGAGCTGGTCGGCGAGCAGATGACGAATACGCCCCAGCCACGCCTGGCGGCCGGTGAACTCGATGTTCTGCCGACGACAACGCTCGCGCATATCGCGATGGGTGACAGGGTCGGCAAGCGTCAGGGGCTGATCCAGCCAGCGTCTTTCAAAGGCAAAGGCGTTGTCTTGGGCATCGAATTGCAGCTCGCAGGCAAAGCTCTCGCGGTAACTGGCCTGGTAGTCCGGAGCGCCATGGGCGAAGCGCGCAGCCAGCACAGGCAGCGAATTGCCCAGCAGGTCATCGCAGATCACCTTCAGTGACGCCATGCACAGCTCGGCATTGAAGACCCGCAGGCCTTCGTCATCGCGATAGTCGCTGGCGCTGAACCAGATGCGCTCGCCGTCCTCGATCAACTGCAGCTCGAACAGCGTGCCCAGCAACGCCGGGTACTCCAGCGCCAGGCGCAAGGCGTCACCGAAAGTGGCACTGGTGAGCAGCGCGTAACCGAGAATCCCGTAA
The DNA here is from genome assembly GCF_059421985.1 of Pseudomonas sp. GW821-FHT02A11. Lineage (NCBI taxonomy): Bacteria > Pseudomonadati > Pseudomonadota > Gammaproteobacteria > Pseudomonadales > Pseudomonadaceae > Pseudomonas > Pseudomonas sp. GW821-FHT02A11. The sequence goes on along the minus strand of NZ_JBWKWB010000006.1, from coordinate 232,246 downwards.
GACGACACATGCATGCGCCTTCCCAGCGGCAAACCGATCTCCCGACGCAGCGCAACAGCGTTGGCGCAGACCTGCATTTCCTGAAAGGTGGTGATGCGAATGTCCGGTCGGCTCAGGTCCGCTTCGGTGATCCCGCTCCCGGCCAGCAACGCTTCACTGCCCCATCCCTCGGCCGAAAACGTCTCCAGCACCAGCGAGACGGCATTGAGGGTGGTGAGGTGAGAATGAAGCATGAGGGCATTCCGATTGTTTTTTTGATCGCAATGGGGGAGCAAGAGATGTGCCGGGTTGCATACGCAATGCTGTAGGAGCGCGCTTGCCCGCGATGCGTTTGCCCAGACACGACGATGTTGTCTGACCCTGCGCCATCGCGGGCAAGCGCGCTCCTACAGGGGCAATGTGAATTCCCGTTAACGCAACTCCCCACACACATCCAGCTCCACCAGACGGCGCACTTCATCCGCCAGCAGATCTGCGCCAAGCAGCGCATGCAGTTTGCCGAACGCCGCTTCGCGGGTCATGCCGCCGCCGGACAGCACGCCGGCGCCGCGCAGGCGACTGCCGGCTTCGTAGACGTCCAGCTCCACGCCGCCTTCATGGCATTGGGTGATCGCGATCACACAAATGCCTTGCTCGCGGGCGCGTTTCAGGCTGTCGAGGAAGGCCGGATTGTCGCTCGGGCCCGTACCACTGCCGAAGCATTCCAGGATCAGGCCTTGGATGCCACTGTCGATCAGAGCGTTCAGCTGCGCCGCGCCGATGCCGGGGAACAATGGCAGCACGGCAACCTGAGCAAGGGTCTTCGGCTGGCGATAATCCAGTGCTTCAGGCAGCGTGCCGACGGCCTCACTGCCGCGGGAGCGGTTCAGTGCGGCAAAAGGGTTGCGCCCAAAGCTGCGGATTTTCGCGCAGCGGGTCGGCTGCATCAGCTCGCCGTGGAAGTACAGGTGCACGCCCGACGGCAGGCCTTTGCCCAGTGCTTGCAGGGCGCCGTTGACGTTCTCCCAGGCATCGCTGTCGGGCACGCCGGCGGGCAGCATGGAGCCTGTGAACACCACAGGAGCGTTGAGCCCCAGCAGCTGAAAGCTCATGGCCGCCGCGCTGTAGGCCAGGGTGTCGGTGCCGTGCAGGATCAGCACGGCGTCGCAGCCCTTGTTGTCAACGGCGTCGACCACCGCTTCGCGCAGACGCTGCCAGTAGGCAGGCGTCATGTTGGCGCTGTCGATCAGAGGAGACATCTCGCGAAATTGCCACTGCGGCACGACCAGGTCAGGCTGGCCAGTCAGTTGTTCGGCCATGCGCGCTTCGAAACCGGACGCGGGCGCCAGGCCGTTTTCGCTGGCCTGCATGCCGATGGTGCCGCCGGTGTAGAGCACCATCACGTGCTGGGCCGCTGCGGATTGTTCGCGATTCATGGGTGTCTCCCTGGACTGACGGGTGATGATTAACGTGCGTCGACGGCCAGTTCACCCGCTGCCGATTCAGGCTTGGCTGCAGGTTTATCAATGCCGGGCTTGGGCCAGGCCTTGAGGTCCAGATCCAGATCGGGGAACTGACTGGAGTCGAATACCGGCGTCTCGATGCCCGCCTTACGCTGTGCATCGTAGTCGTTGAGGATACGCAAACCAATCTTGAACAGCATGGCCAGCGCGATCAGGTTGACCAACGCCAGCAGCGTCATGGTGATGTCGGCAAAGGCAAACACGGTGCCCAGGTCTTCCACGGCGCCCCACAGGATCAACGCCAGGACCAGTGCGCGGTAGCTGAGCAGGGCCTTGCGACTCTCACCCAGCAGGAAGCGCAGGCTGTTTTCGCCCAGGTAGTAGTTGTAGAGAATCGAGGTGAATACGAACAGAGCCAGCGCCACGCTGATGAACAGACGGCCCCAGTCGCCCACGACTGCAGCCAGCGAGTTTTGGGTCAGCGCGATGCCATCGCCTTCGAAGCCCGGGGTGTAGAAACCGGAGAGCAGAATCAGCAAGGCGGTGCAGGTACAGATGACAAAGGTGTCGAGAAACACGCTGAACGCCTGAACCACGCCTTGTGCCACCGGGTGCTGGACTTCGGCCACCGCCGCCACGTTCGGCGCGCTGCCCAGACCGGCTTCGTTGGCGAACACGCCACGTTTAACGCCCATGACGATCGCGCTGCCCACCAGACCGCCGAAGACTTCGTCCATGCCAAACGCGCTTTTGACGATGGTCATCAGCATGTGTGGAACGTGTTCGAACTGCACGCCGATCACGTACAGGGTCACGCCGATGTAGACCAGGGTTTTTACTGGAACGAGCAGATCGGCCACCGCAGCGATGCGTTTGATGCCACCCACGAACACCAGGCCCAGCAATACGGCCAGCGCAATGCCCGAGTAGCCTGGCGAGACGCCGAAGGCGTTGTTCAGCGAATGGGTAACAGCGTGGGACTGCAGGCCGTTGAAGGCGAAACCGAAGGTCACCAGCAGCAGAACCGCCATGACCATGCCCAGCCAGCGCTTGCCCAGGCCGTGCTGAATATAGAAGGAAGGGCCGCCGCGATATTGCCCTTCGGAGTCGCAGCGCTTGTACAGCTGGCCGAGGGAACATTCGAAGAAGCTGCTGGCCATGCCGACGAGGGCCGTGACCCACATCCAGAACACCGCGCCCGGACCGCCCAGGGTCACGGCGATGCCGACACCGGCGATGTTCCCGGCACCAACACGGCCAGCCAGGCTCAGCATCAGGGCCTGAAAGGAGCTCAACTGACCGGAGCTGCTACGCAGGCTTTCGCGAAACACCGCGAACATGTGGAAGAAGTGACGCAATTGAACGAAACGCGAGCGAATCGTGAAATATCCACCGAGCCCGACAATGAGCACGATCAGCAGTTTTCCCGAGAGGAAGTCGTTGATGACTTCAAGCATTGTTGTTGCCTCGCTTTTTTAGAGGGGGCGCACTATACCGATGCGCGTTATTGGAGTCTGTAAACCGTTTCTGCTTTTTGTGCTCGTTTTCGCCGACTCGGTAGGAGCGCGCTTGCCCGCGAAGGGGTCATTCGGGCGTGCGAGAGGTGTCGGCTGTACCGGCCTCTTCGCGGGCAAGCGCGCTCCTACAGGGGCCAGCGGCATATCCGTGGGCAAAAAAAAGGGCCTGGAAGCGTGTACTTCCGGCCCTCAAAAGGGTGAGGGGTGTCTAGGCCCTCAGCCTGGTGATCGTGTTGCAAGTAATGGGGGGCTTGGCAATCAGGCCTTCAGAGGCACCAATCGTGGAGCGATCATGTTTTCAGGGCGTAGGATGTCCGCGAGCATCGCGTCGTCGAGCAGGCCTTCTTCGCGCACCAGTTCCAGTACGCCGCGGCCTGTTTCCAGAGCCACGCGAGCGATACGGGTGGCGTTTTCGTAACCGATGTATGGGTTCAGCGCAGTGACCAGACCGATCGAATGCTCGACCAGCTCGCGGCAGCGCTGTTCGTTGGCGGTGATGCCGACGATGCAGTGCTCACGCAGCATGTCCATCGCGCGCTGCAGCAGGCGGATCGAATCGAAGATCTTGTAGGCGATCAGCGGCTCCATGACGTTCAGCTGCAACTGGCCACCTTCGGCCGCCACGGTCAGCGCCAGGTCGTTGCCCATGATTTCAAAGGCGCACATGTTCACGGCCTCCGGGATCACCGGGTTGACCTTGCCCGGCATGATCGAGCTGCCCGGCTGACGCGCTGGCAGGTTGATCTCGTTGATACCAGTGCGCGGGCCGCTGGACAGCAGACGCAAGTCGTTGCAGATCTTCGACAGCTTGACGGCAGTGCGCTTGAGCATGCCGGAGAACAGTACGAAGGCGCCCATGTCGGAGGTGGCTTCGATCAGGTCGGCGGCGGGAACCAGTGGCTGGCCGCTGATGATCGCCAGACGCTCGACCGCCAGATGCTGGTAGCCAGGGTCGGCGTTGATACCGGTGCCGATGGCGGTGCCGCCCAGGTTCACTTCGGTCAACAGCTCAGGCGCCAGACTGCGCAGGCGGTTGAGGTCTTCGGTCAGCGTGGTGGCGAAGGCGCGGAATTCCTGGCCGAGGGTCATCGGCACGGCGTCTTGCAGCTGGGTGCGACCCATCTTCAGGACGTGGCTGAACTCCTGACCCTTGGCCGCGAACGCCTGAATCAGGCTGTCGAGGCTGGCGAGCAGGGCGTCGTGCCCCAACAGCAGACCCAGGCGAATGGCCGTCGGGTAAGCGTCGTTGGTCGACTGCGCCATGTTCACGTCGTTATTGGGGTGCAGGTATTTGTATTCGCCTTTGGCATGGCCCATCGCTTCAAGGGCGATGTTGGCGATGACTTCGTTGGCGTTCATGTTGGTGGATGTACCGGCGCCACCCTGAATCATGTCGACCACGAACTGCTCGTGGAAATCACCGCGGATCAGGCGTGCACAGGCTTCGCTGATCGCTGCATGCTTCTCGCTGCTCAAATGGCCCAGCTGATGGTTCGCATCGGCGGCTGCTTGTTTGACCATGGCAAGGCCGACAACCAGTTTCGGGTAGTGCGAAAGTGGAACGCCGGAGAGGTGAAAGTTGTTCACCGCACGCAGGGTCTGGATGCCGAAGTAGGCGTCAGCAGGGACTTCGAGGGTGCCAAGCAGGTCTTTTTCGATGCGAAATGATGCAGCGCAGGACATGATAGAGAAGCTCTCAGGAGAGACACGGACTAAGCCGGAACGCCTTTAATACTAGGCTTGCGGGCGATTGCGAACCAATGCTGTTAAGCGCTAGCCTATGCTCAAACGGCATAATGTAGATGTGACGTTCCGATTGTGACGGGCGTATGAAGGTGTTACACAGGCGGCCTTCATACAGCGGCCCCTGTAGGAGCGAATTCATTCGCGAGAGGCCCGTACACGCTCTGGAGATCTGTCGAATGTGCCGACCTCTCGCGAATGAATTCGCTCTCACAATGGATGCCTTTCAACTGGATCATTGAGCAAGCCGCGACCCGCGTTAAGACCTGCAGATGTGGAGAACACCATGAACCTGGAAAGCAAATGGCTGGAAGACTTCAGCGCGCTGGCCGCCACCCGCAGCTTTTCCCAGGCGGCGGAACGTCGTTTTGTCACGCAGCCGGCGTTCAGTCGACGGATACGCAGCCTTGAGGCCGCGTTGGGTTTGACGCTGGTGAATCGCTCGCGCACGCCCATCGAGCTGACAGCGGCGGGGCAGTTGTTTCTGGTCACTGCACGTACGGTCGTCGATCAACTCGGGGAGGTGTTGCGTCATTTGCATCATCTGGAAAGCGGACAGGGCGAAGTGATGCAGATCGCTGCGGCGCACTCGCTGGCTCTGAGCTTCTTCCCGCGCTGGATCGCTCAGTTGCGTAACGAGGGCCTGAACATCGCCACGCGGCTAGTGGCGACCAACGTCGGCGACGCCGTGCATGCCCTGCGCGAAGGCGGTTGCGACCTGATGCTGGCGTTCTACGACCCTGACGCAGCGCTACAGATGGACGCCGAGATCTTCCCGTCGCTGCATCTGGGGATGACTGAAATGCTGCCGGTCTGCTCGGTCGACGCCGATGGCAAGCCGCTGTTCGATCTGGAAGGTGACCAAAGCGTGCCGCTGCTGGCCTACAGCGCGGGTGCGTTTCTGGGGCGTTCGGTAAACCTTTTGCTGCGCCAGCGCGCTTTGCGTTTCACCACGGTTTACGAAACGGCAATGGCCGACAGTCTCAAGGGCATGGCCCTACAAGGTTTGGGGATTGCCTGGGTGCCACGCCTGTCCATTGCCGCCGAACTTGAGCGGGGTGAGCTGGTGATCTGTGGCGGCGCCCCGTGGCATGTGCCACTGGAGATCCGCCTGTACCGCTGTGCACTGGTGCGAAAAGCGAATGTGCGGCTGTTGTGGCGCAAGCTGGAAACGGCCGCTGGCTCGTTTGAAGTTAGTCACTAGCAAAGCGGCCCGTCCAAGTAGCACGTTAGCCAATGGCGTGGATTCAAGGTGTATTTTTCAGGTAGCTGCGTATCGCCTGTGCAGCTCTATCGCTGTACTGATAGCAATTGCGGATAATGAAAATTTCCATCGCTACCATGTTGGTGTTGCAGGATAGAGCAAATGAAAAACCGACCAACTGCCCGTCGGCATGGGTGGCGCCCAGCAGGTGGCCGACTTCGTGAGCAATGATTCGATAAGCAGTCAATGATGCGATCGCCGAGCGTTTGTCATATCCAGCGATGCCTTCGGTGAGAAATGTCAGGTTATCTGGGGTTATCAGCAGGTATTTGTGCCGTTTGTCCCGAGGCAAGTTGCCGTAAACAACGTAATCGATGACGCGCTGATCCCATTCATACAGGGATTTACTGGCATCACCCAGGCGATAGTTGAAATCGGTATAGCCTGGTTTGTTTCTTATCTGTACGACTTCAATCTTACGGTCTGTGATGGTTTGCAGGTCTTCGATGAACCAGGAAAGGTAGGCTGGCTCCAGATTGGCAATCTGTTCGTCGCTGAGCTGATCATGCAGGAACAGGGTCAGCACTATAGGGAGCTTTGCCTTGGCCTCGGGCGCCGCTGCTTCAGTGCGCAGATGCGCCTGAACCGAAATGGGAACGCAGAAAATCGCAAACAGCAAAGGTGCTATGAATCGGATCATGATGCTTCTCTTCCTTGAGAATGAGTGAATGGCTTGCCTGCGTAGCTAAACAGACAGTTGTTGCAGTGTCAGTCAGAAACAGGAATTCAAACAGGTTACTTATTCCTGACGATACGTCAGAAACTTCAAGCGCGATCACCGCTTTCTCTTGGGCAGATAGTCCTGCTAGTTCAGCTTCCTACATGCAGGATTGGTACGGCCTACAAAGTTTGCAGATACGTCTCAATGCCACGCATGTTTGATTCTTGTAATTTTTAATCCGTGACTTGCGATTGCTTTTGTATCGCCTGTCATCTTTATAGCCGCCCATGAGGGGCGGCCTGAACTCTATAAGGACGTAGAAAATGGCTAAGCAACCTGTACGGCTGTATGTTTTTTATCATGACGATGTCGACGAAGGCACTCGACGCATCGTCCCTCGCCAATACTTGAAAGACTGCATCATCGAGCTTCAGAAGGTGACGGGGCGCGAGTTCATCATTGAGTACAGGCACTCGTTACCTGGCATTACCGATTTTGACTATCAAGGTAACGCGGATCAAACCCTCAGCCAATGGCGTGACATCGCTCGTGATTATGCAGACCAGCACGGTATTTCGTCCGATGGGATTCAGCGATTCCTGTTGGTCACTCAGCAAGCGCTGGAAGAAGACGTGTTGGGGATAGCCTATTTAAACGGTGAACACCTGATTGCCTCATTGACTGCCTACCAGACCATTGCTCATGAGCTGGGTCACACGTTCGGCGCCACCCATGAAGATGCTGAACTTCAGCACAATTCTTTTGGCATCCCTTGCGCAACGTATCTCTATCCGGAGCACTCGCCGCTGCGGGCCAATTGTTACCACTACAGTGCCAAGAACCGCGAGAATATTGCCCAGTTCTTCGCTCATCGCGATTGATATGGACTTCAGCCTCGCGGTTTCCAGAAGGTCTGGAGCGAAGTGAGGTGAGCGCTTCATCATCGCCTCTGACTAATGGTCGGCCGGGGGGCTGCCTTCCTGCCGCTTTGCGGTATACTGCGCGGCCTTTGGCCGGTTGCACTGGTCATAATTCGTACGACAAGCCACGCCGGTTTTCCCGCGTGGCTTGTTGTTTTTAGACGCGCCTGCGGGCGCCCGATGAGAGGCACGACGATGAGCGCACTGGTTGGCGTGATCATGGGCTCCAAGTCCGATTGGTCCACCCTTAGCCACACCGCCGATATGCTGGAAAAGCTCGGCATCCCGTACGAAGTCAAAGTGGTTTCGGCCCACCGCACGCCGGACCTGCTGTTCCAGTACGCCGAAGAAGCTGAAGGCCGTGGTATCGAGGTGATCATCGCCGGTGCCGGCGGTGCTGCTCATTTGCCGGGCATGTGCGCCGCCAAGACTCACCTGCCAGTGCTGGGTGTTCCGGTGCAGTCCTCGATGCTCTCGGGCGTCGACTCACTGCTGTCCATCGTGCAGATGCCAGCGGGCATTCCGGTTGCCACCTTGGCCATCGGCAAGGCCGGTGCGATCAACGCCGCACTGCTCTCGGCGAGCATCCTGGGCGCCAAGCACCCGCAATTCCACGCAGTGTTGAAGAAATTCCGCACTGAGCAGACAGACAGCGTTCTGGACAATCCAGACCCACGCGAGGCCTGAGGTTTTCATGAAGATCGGCGTAATCGGTGGCGGCCAGCTGGGTCGCATGTTGGCACTGGCGGGCACTCCGCTGGGTATGAACTTCGCCTTCCTGGACCCTGCGCCAGACGCTTGCGCCGCTGCGCTGGGCGAGCATTTGCGTGCCGATTACGGCGATCAGGATCACCTGCGTCAGCTGGCTGACGAAGTGGATCTGGTGACCTTCGAATTCGAAAGCGTGCCGGCCGAAACCGTGGCGTTTCTGTCGCAGTTCGTGCCGGTCTACCCGAGCGCCGAAGCCCTGCGCATCGCCCGCGATCGCTGGTTCGAAAAGAGTATGTTCAAAGACCTCGGCATTCCCACCCCTGCGTTTGCCGACATCCAGTCCCAGGCCGATCTGGACGCTGCAGTCGCCAGCATCGGTCTGCCTGCGGTGCTGAAAACCCGCACGCTGGGCTACGACGGCAAGGGCCAGAAAGTCCTGCGCACGCCTGAAGACGTGATCGGGACCTTCGCCGAACTGGGCAGCGTGCCGTGCCTGCTGGAAGGCTTCGTGCCGTTCACCGGCGAGGTCTCGCTGATTGCGGTGCGCGGTCGTGATGGCGAAACCCGCTTCTACCCGCTGGTGCATAACACCCACGACAGCGGCATCCTGCGTCTGTCCATCGCCAGCACCGATCACCCGTTGCAGGCGCTGGCTGAAGACTACGCCGGTCGTGTGCTCAAGCAGCTGGAGTATGTGGGCGTGCTGGCGTTCGAGTTCTTCGAAGTCGACGGCGGCCTGAAAGCCAACGAAATCGCCCCGCGGGTTCATAACTCCGGTCACTGGACCACCGAAGGTTCCGAGTGCAGTCAGTTCGAAAACCACCTGCGTGCCGTCGCTGGCCTGCCGCTGGGTTCGACCGCCAAGGTGGGCGAGAGCGCCATGCTCAACTTTATCGGCGAAGTGCCAGCGGTGGACAAGGTCATGGCTATCGATGACTGCCACCTGCATCACTATGGCAAGGCGTTCAAGGCCGGTCGCAAAGTCGGTCACGCCACTGTGCGCAGCCATGACCGCGCGACGCTGGATCGTCAGGTGAAGCTGGTCGAAGCGCTGATCAAGAATTAAGCGTCGGCACAGCTTATGTGATGCAAACGGTGACCTACCGTGGGAGCGAATTCATTCGCGATTCGATCTGCCAAGCGACAGATATTGCGGATGTGCTGGCCTCTCGCGAATGAATTCGCACGCAGTTGATTCGCTCACCGTTTGAAGTGGCAGCAGGGACGTTCCGTTGGGTTCGTATCTTCCAGTTGAACCATTCATCCCCCACACCTCTCTGATAGCGTGTTGCCAATAGCTAAACAGGCGTTGGCATATTCATTCAAACAGAGGGACATGGCATGGGCATCATCGGAACCATCTTCATCGGCCTGATCGTGGGTCTGCTGGCGCGCTTTCTCAAGCCTGGCGACGACAGCATGGGCTGGATCATGACCATTATTCTGGGTATCGCCGGTTCTCTGGTGGCGACCTACGGTGGTCAGGCGCTGGGTATCTATCAGGCGGGCGAGGGTGCGGGTTTCCTCGGTGCGCTGGTGGGCGCGATCGTCCTGCTGGTCATCTACGGCATGATCAGAAAGAAATGAAAACCGGTCTGGCCCTCTGCGCTATTGCGGCGTAGAGGGCTAGAATGCGCGGCAATCAATCCCCCACGCCGAGCACCGCAATGCGTCGTCTTCTCCTCGTTTCCCTGCTGCTGGTCTGTGGACTGGCGCGCGCCGCCGATCTGCCTGAAACCGACTGGCTCGAACTCATGCCGAAGTCGGATCAGAAAGCCCTCGAAGCCATGCCCGAAATCGACCACAACTCCCCGGAAGCTCAGGGTACGTTCGACAGCAAGGGTGGTTTGAAGCAGAGCAAGGGCTTGCCCGCCGTGATGTATTCGACCAAGACCGTGGCAGCCATGAACGGCAAGAACATCCGTCTTGGAGGTTACCCGGTCCCGTTGGAAACCGATGCAAAAGGGCACAGCACGCTGTTCTTCCTCGTTCCGTATCCGGGCGCCTGCATCCACGTCCCACCGCCGCCGCCAAACCAGTTGGTGCTGGTGCGCTATCCAAAAGGGCTGAAAATCGACGACATCTACACGCCGCTCTGGGTGATCGGCACGCTGAAGGTCGAGAAGGTCAGTAACGATCTGGCCGATGCGGCTTATGCGATGGATGCGGCGAAGGTGCGGGTGGTGACTGAGGCGGATTTGTAAGCTGACCCGCGCCCGCTGCGTCGATCACGCCGCGAAATTTGCGTAATGCCGAAATCACCTGTGGGAGCGAATTCATTCGCGATAGACCGGCACATTCGCAACAAATGTGTCGGTTGTAAGATCGCATCGCGAATGAATTCGCTCCCACAGGGGCAAGGTCAGCGCCTGATCACTCGTCCGTCAGCGGCTCAGCCCAGATGCTCACGCCCATGACATGCATGTCACCCGGCTTTAGCGTCACGATGTCGCTCATCACGTTCGCTGTCTCGACACACACCATGCTCTTCCAGCCATCGGCCTCCATGTCGCTGAAGGTCTTGGTCTTCTCGATCCACGGGTTCCAGACCACCGAGGATTTCGAGCCTTGGGTCTGGATCTGGATGCGGCGTTGCCACGCTGGGTCGACGATGGAAACCAAGTCCGGTGTGTCTTGATAGATACGGTCCGTCTCGCCGGTGAACGTAATGTCACCCACTTGCACGTTCTGCTGCTCCCAGCTTTCCAGCGTGTTGAGGTAGCTCACGCCGTCCAGGCCTTCGATGCTCACCTGATGCACGTCGCTGACCGCGAAATAGCTGTGCAAGGCCTGGCTCAGTGTGACGTCTTCAGTCCCGGCGTTGAAGCTGGCCAGGCTGACGTTCAGCGCAGCGTCCATGCGGATCTGCAGCTTCACGCCTACCTTGTGCGGCCAACCTGGCAGATGGCCTTCGGCCTTGGGCTGGATGAACTCGACAATCAGCGCATCGCCATCTTCGCTCATGCCCATCAGCTCCCAGTCGATCGCACGGACTTCACCGTGGGCGTTCGCAGGCTCGCTGCTCTGGCGCATGGCCTGCACACTTTGCGGGTTGCGCTGGAAGTTGCCGAACCACGGCCAGCAGACCGGCATCCCGCCACGAATGGCCTTGCCGTGCTTGAACACTGCACCGGGGTTGGACCAGATCAAGGGCTGATCGCCGTCGATCTGATAGCTGATGATGTGCGCGCCCTGCTGGGCGACCACCAGTTCGGCCTGGCCGTGGCGGATACGCCAGCAATTGAGCTCACCGAGCTGGATGGATTCGACTTCTGGCGTAGGCATAGGAGTACTCACTCAAAGGACAGTGACAAAATCAGACTCTGCCAAGCTTGATGAGTTTACTGCGCCCTGCCAAGTGCGATGAAGCCGTGCCGCGATTAGCGCCGTGCAGGCACCGAGCGGGTACGACCGCTGCCGTCGATGGCAACGAACACGAATACCGCTTCTGTGACCTTGCGCCATTCGCTGGACAGCGGGTCGTCGCTCCACACCTCAACCATCATCTGGATCGAGCTGCGGCCGATTTCCAGGGTCTGGGTGTAAAAGGACAGCTGCGCGCCAACCGCGACCGGGACCAGAAACGCCATGCGATCAATCGCAACGGTGGCCACGCGACCGCCTGCAACCTTGCTGGCCATGGCCGTGCCTGCCAGGTCCATCTGCGCCACCAGCCAGCCGCCATAGATGTCGCCAAAGCCGTTGGTCTCGCGCGGGAGTGCAGTGATTTGCAAGGCGAGATCGCCCTGGGGAATAGGATCTTCCTGTTCAAGTTCGTTCATAACTGGGCCCTCTAGCCCCATGACTCTTCCGGCTATGTCCGAAAAGTGGCTGCGCTCGACCATGCTGCGTTAAAAACAGGCTCGGAATGCTCATTTAGAAACCTAGAGTCGGGCGCGACCCCGGCCGTTCCTCGCCTGTTTTTGCCTTGCCTGATCTTCGCTCGCCGACTTTTCGAACAAAGCCTAAGTCTTCAATTCATTAATAAGGGAAACTCTGCGAAAACGACTTGGGTAAATGGTTTCGCACAACTTCCCTGAAAGACCGGTTGAGTCGCGGCCGGCAAGTATATCGGGCGCGGTGTTGTGAAACGACCGCCGGGCCCCATTTTGCCCCGTCCTCGTTGCAATACATGTGCATCTGCGTGCAATTTGCTATCTTGCCGGACCGATTTGGCGCACTACGCCGACATTGGCACGCAATTTTGATGCCCGATCACCTCTTCGAGTCGATAAATCGCGTGCACAGCCGATACCCATGGCTGCCTTGCTGTTGATTATTCGTCCCAAGAGAGCCTCAAAAGAGAAGCCATTGTCATGTCCTCTGTGCCTTCAAGTGCCGCTCAGCCCTCGCGTCCGCTGACCCGCAACGATTACAAAACCCTGTCCCTTTCCGCCCTCGGTGGCGCTCTGGAATTCTACGATTTCATCATCTTCGTGTTCTTCGCGGCGGTGGTCGGGAAGCTGTTTTTCCCAGTAGACATGCCGGAATGGCTGCGCTTGATGCAAACGTTTGGCATTTTTGCCGCCGGTTATCTGGCTCGCCCGCTGGGCGGCATCGTCATGGCGCACTTCGGCGACCTGTTGGGCCGCAAGAAAATGTTCACCCTGAGCATTTTCCTGATGGCCGTTCCGACGCTGATCATGGGCCTGCTGCCGACCTATGCGCAGATAGGCATCTGGGCGCCGCTTTTATTGCTGCTGATGCGCGTCATTCAGGGCGCTGCCATTGGTGGCGAAGTGCCGGGTGCGTGGGTATTCGTTTCCGAACACGTTCCCGCACGTAACGTCGGTTACGCTTGTGGCACGCTCACGTCGGGTCTGACCTCGGGTATCTTGCTCGGTTCGCTGGTCGCCACCTGGATCAACAGCGTCTACTCACCTGCCGAGGTCTCGGACTACGCCTGGCGTATTCCTTTCCTGCTGGGCGGGGTGTTCGGTCTGATGTCGGTGTACCTGCGCCGCTGGCTGCACGAGACGCCTGTATTTGCCGAGCTGCAGCAGCGCAAGCAACTGGCCGAAGAAGTGCCGCTCAAGGCCGTGCTGCGTGATCATCGCGGTGCCGTGGTGTTGTCGATGGCACTGACCTGGCTGCTGTCGGCGGGCGTCGTGGTGGTCATCCTCATGACCCCGACCCTCTTACAAATCAACTTTGGCTTCGCCCCCGCCGTCACCTTGAAAGCCAACAGCCTGGCAATCGTCATGCTCAGCCTGGGCTGCATCGGCGCTGGCGCACTGGCGGATCGCCTCGGCGCGGGCCTGGTGTTCCTGCTTGGCTCGCTGGGGTTACTGATCACCTCGTGGACCTTCTACCACACCGTCGGCGATCGCCCGGACCTGCTATACCCGCTCTACGCGCTTACCGGCCTGTTCGTCGGCACCATCGGCGCAGTGCCATTCGTGATGGTGAAAGCCTTCCCACCTGTGGTCCGTTTCTCGGGGCTGTCGTTTTCCTACAACCTGGCCTACGCGATCTTCGGCGGTCTGACCCCGATGGTGGTGCAGGGCCTGAACAAGGTGAACCCGATGGCGCCTGCGTGGTACGTGGCAGTTCTGTGTGCGTTGGGCATGGTGATTGGGGTGTATCTGCTCAAGAGCAAGCGTGTGGTTGATCGGTAGGCCGAGTGTGCCGTTCGCGGACGAGACCGTCCGCGAACAGGACATTTATCAGATCGTGATTGCTAGAACTGCCGGCCGGCTGTTGACACTGCCTGCCACCAGTACCTGATTTGGCCGGGTATTGAGCGCACTCCCAGGACTCATGAAAAAGCTCGAGTCCGGTAATGTACCGAATGCGCTACCTTCAACCAGCGTACGATCCGGGCTGCCGTCCGGATTGAATCTCCCGAGTACAGGACCAGTGCTTCCCTCCGATCCACCGCTTCCCACTGCCAACACCTTGCCTTCTGATTGAAGTTGCTGTGTTGCCGTAAACCAGATATCAAAATCCGAATCGTTCGAGAACCTGTGGAATGCCGGCCTCCCGGAATTGAAGCGTTTGTCGAGTTTTCCATCTGTGCTTACGACAGAAATCAGACCCTCTGTGACTGTCAGTCCGTCGCGTACAGTGTCCGCAGATCCCGTTGCAAGCAAGCGCTTGTCTTCGAGCAGATGAATACCCGTGACGACGGGGTGGTGCTGGCTATCGGTAAAGTGGGTCGCTCCACCTTTCCCGAACGCTTGGTCTTTAAAGCCGGCATGGTCGTATTTCATGAGAACGCCTGAAACATTTTCGTCCTGCACCGTAGCACCATAAGCCAACAATCTATCGTGACCGCCGCTCGCTATGCCGTGGAGGTAGGTCGACTTGCGGTCATTCGTGATAACCAATATGCCTCTGTTCTGGAAAGCGGAATCAAGCGTTCCACTACTGGATAACCTGGCGATCAAACCGACATCGGTGTTACGGCGTACAAGACCGACGAACAGACTGCCGTCCGGGGACACCGACAGGGCGTTGCCGCTCACAAGCTGCACGTCGAATTCCAAACCCAAGGCGTTGATGTCCAACGAGCCACCGTTGCCAAAACTGTTGTCGGGTTGTCCATTCGGCAACTTCTTGGAGATGAACTGACCAGACACGAACGAGCCCCCGGATAGCGCTGTATTCGTTCCCCACAAAACAATGTTGCCATTGCTCTGTTCATGAATGCCTTGAATGACCGATATACCGTCCGCAGCGAAGCTGACGTCGATGAATCCTTGCGGGTTTCCAAACGTGGGGTCAATCGTGCCGTTTTGAGTCACTCGCACAACGCGGGCGAAATAACCTGGAGGTGGGTTGACGACTTTCAACACCTCATAAAAAGCCACCAGATACATGCCTTGATGCGTAACGCTGGGAGTGATGCAGCTGGCCCAGCCTGTGCGGCCGTCCATCGGAAGGAGCAGTTTGCCTGTAGCAGCAAATGAAACGTCGTAGGTCAATGCAGGAAGGTCAGGGCGTAGGTTTTCGCCTTTGATAAATCTCTGAGCCAAGGGCTTGGCATAACGTGACGGAATCAATGCATTCATGATTTCTTCCTTGAGGTCTTGAAGCGAAGGATGGTCTTGGGTGCTGTCATTCAAAAGTAGACACCTACCCGCTCGGCGTTAGTGGACTTCGCGATGTAGTTAAGTGCGATAGCGAATATCGTTCCTCTCGCGCCACGTGTCGCCGCACTTACACCCTGCATCCGGCAGCGGCGAAGACGCGGTTGGCGACATGTGGGAGAAACAGTTTCTCGCGATTGAAGAGCCGCATTGGGAAAGCAATTTCCGGGGTTTCACGCATTTGTCATAATCCGGTCATAGAGTAGTCACATGGCCATCATTCACCCCGGCCAGTTTTTTCGACCTCGCCAGGAGCCAGGCATGACACTCAAGCGTTTGATGACTGCACTCACCTTTGCCGCTGTCGGTGTTGCCACCGCGAACGCCGTTGCTGCGGTGGATCCTGCGATCAAACCTTACGTCAAAACCTCCGGTGTATCGGGCAACCTCTCCAGCGTCGGTTCCGACACCCTGGCCAACCTGATGACCCTGTGGGCCGAGGCCTACAAGAAAGAGTATCCGGCCGTGAACATCCAGATTCAGGCCGCCGGTTCGTCGACTGCACCGCCTGCGCTGACCGAAGGCACCGCGACGTTGGGGCCGATGAGCCGCAAGATGAAGGACGGCGAGGTCTCGGCGTTCGAGCAGAAGTACGGTTATAAGCCGACGGCGATTCCGGTAGCGGTGGATGCGCTGGCGGTGTTCGTGCACAAGGACAACCCGATCAAGGGCCTGACCCTGCAGCAGGTCGACGCGATTTTCTCGGCCACCCGCCTGTGCGGCGCCAAAGCCGATGCCAAGACCTGGGGCGACGTTGGCCTGACCGGTGATCTGGCCGGCAAGTCGATACAATTGTTCGGCCGCAACTCGGTGTCGGGCACGTACGGCTTCTTCAAGGAAGTCTCACTGTGCAAAGGCGACTTCAAGCCCAACGTCAACGAGCAGCCAGGTTCCGCCTCGGTGGTCAGCTCCATCAGCAGTTCGCTGAACGGCATCGGTTATTCGGGCATTGGTTATAAGACGGCCAGCGTGCGTACGGTGCCGCTGGCCAAGAAGGAGGGCGAGGCCTTCATCGAAGACAATGAGGCCAACGCCCTTAACGGCACCTATCCGCTGGCGCGTTTCCTCTATGTTTATGTGAACAAGGCGCCGAACAAGCCGCTCAATCCGCTGGAAGCCGAGTTCGTCAAACTGATCCTGTCAAAACAAGGTCAGGAAGTTGTCACGAAAGACGGGTACATTCCTTTACCAGCCAAGGTCGTCGGCAAGGCATTGGCTGATCTGGGGCTATAAAAACGCGGCGGTGCGATGCACCGGCAGATAACCCTGATGCGGGGTGACCGGTTCGTCCCGCTGCTGCACGAAAGGGCCTTATGGAACGAGGCTTGCGAAACACTGAACAGTCCGTTGCCCCGGTTGCGAGGCGACGGGCTTTTTTGCGTCACCATGCTGTCATGTATCTGTCATACATAGCCGCTAGGGTGTGCGCATGAATGATTTGGCCAATTCATCGATGACCGAAAAGTCCCCTCCCGAGCGCATTGATTTCAATACGCCGCAGATGCAACGCAAGCGTCGTATTCGTGCGCTCAAGGACCGTCTGACGCGCTGGTACGTGCTGGTGGGTGGCCTTGCCGTTCTCGCTGCAATCACGCTGATCTTCTTCTATCTGGCTTACGTCGTGCTGCCGCTGTTTCAGGGCGCGACACTCACGGCCAACACCACGCAAACCCCCGCCTGGATGCACGACGCCGGCAAGCCGCTGCTGCTCGCGATCGAAGAGCAGAATCAGGTCGCCATGCGCGTGTCGGACAAGGGCGAGGTGCTGTTTTTCAACATCGGTGATGGCAGCGAGCTTTCCCGCGTTGCGCTGCCGGTGCCTGCGGGCGCGCAAGTGACCTCTGTCGCCCAGGATCAGCCGGGCAAGCCTCTGGTCGCAGTCGGGCTGTCCAACGGCCAGGTGCTGGTGTTCAAACACGCCTATCCGATCAGCTACCCCGACAACAAGAAAACCATTACTCCGCTCGTCACTTGGCCCTACAGCCAAACGCCGCTGACGCTGGATGAAGAGGGCCGCGCGCTGGAGCACGTCAATCTCAACGCCAGCGACACCACGCTGATTCTCGCGGGTGCGACCGGCGCGCAGTTGCATGTGCTGTCGCTGACGCAGGTCGAGAACCTGATGACCGGCGAAACCACCCACGAACAAAACCGCATCGACCTGCCGCAGCTGTCGGCGATGGTCAAGGCGATCTACGTCGACCCGCGTCAGCAGTGGCTGTACGTCATCAATGGGCGCGCTCAGGCGGACGTGTTCAACCTGCATGACCGCACGCTTAACGGCCGCTACAAGCTGCTCGAAGACGCCAACGCCGAAACCACGGCCAGCACCCAGCTGGTCGGCGGCATTTCGCTGATGATCGGCAGTTCGCGCGGCAACATCGCCCAGTGGTTCATGGCCCGCGACGTCGATGGCGAGATGCGTCTGCAGCACATCCGCGACTTCAAGATGAGCGGCGCACCGATCGCGCAGATCACTCCCGAGCAACGCCGCAAAGGCTTTATCGCCATGGACACCGCCGGCAAGCTGGGCGTGTTCCACAGCACGGCGCATCGCACGCTGCTGGTCGAGCCGGTGGCCAGCGGCCCGGCCGTCATGGGCCTGTCGCCGCGTGCGGACAACATCCTCGTCGAAGACAGCGGCAAGTTGCTGCCCCTGACCCTGAAGAACCCGCACCCGGAAGTCTCCTGGAGCGCGCTGTGGGACAAGGTCTGGTACGAGAACTACGACGAGCCGAAATACGTCTGGCAGTCCACCGCCGCCAACAGCGATTTCGAGCCCAAGCTGAGCCTTGCGCCGCTGACCTACGGCACGCTCAAGGCCGCGATCTACGCGATGCTGCTTGCCGCTCCCCTGGCCGTGGCCGCTGCTATCTACACTGCGTATTTCATGGCCCCGGGCATGCGCCGCAAGGTCAAACCGGTCATCGAGCTGATGGAAGCGATGCCGACGGTGATTCTCGGCTTCTTCGCCGGGTTGTTCCTGGCGCCGTATCTGGAAGCGCACCTGCCGGGGATCTTCAGCCTGCTGATCCTCACCCCCATCGGCATTCTGCTGGCGGGTTTTCTGTGGACGCGTCTGCCTGACTCGATTCGCCTGCGGGTGCCCGACGGCTGGGAAAGCGCGATCCTGATTCCGGTCATTCTGCTGGTGGGCTGGCTCTCGCTGGGCATGAGTTCGCACCTGGAGAATTGGTTCTTCGGCGGCGACATGCGCTCGTGGATCACCAACGATCTGGGCATCACCTACGATCAGCGCAACGCGCTGGTGGTCGGTCTGGCGATGGGTTTTGCGGTCATCCCGAATATTTACTCGATCGCCGAAGACGCCGTGTTCAGCGTGCCCCGCGGCCTGACTCTAGGCTCGCTGGCGCTGGGCGCAACTCCATGGCAGACCCTGACCCGCGTGGTCATCCTCACCGCCAGCCCCGGTATCTTCTCGGCGCTGATGATCGGCATGGGCCGTGCGGTCGGCGAAACCATGATCGTGCTGATGGCTACCGGCAACACGCCGATCATGGACATGAACCTGTTCGAGGGCATGCGCACCCTGGCCGCCAACGTCGCGGTCGAGATGCCCGAATCCGAAGTGGGCGGCAGCCATTACCGCGTATTGTTCCTCGCAGCGCTTGTGCTGTTGATGTTCACGTTTGTCATGAACACCTTGGCAGAGCTGATTCGTCAGCGCCTGCGCAAGAAGTATTCGTCACTCTAGGGCAGGTAGATACAGATGAAAAAGGCCTCCCTGAAGAGTTGGTTCAAAAGCGGCGCCCCCGGCGTTTGGATCAGCGCGGGCGCGGTGTCGATTGCGGTGATCATGACCATTGGCCTGCTGGCAGTGATTGCTGTGCGCGGCCTCGGGCATTTCTGGCCCGCCGATGTGATTTCCGCGCAATACGACGTGCCCGGCCAGGATAAACACGTGCTGGTGGGCGAGCGGGTGCAGTCCGAGCGGGTGCCCCGCACGCGGCTCAAGGGCGCCGGTTTGCCGGTGCCGGACCAAGGCCCGGAATTCATGACCCGCGACCTGTTCAAGGTCGGTAACCGCGACCTGAACCCCAGCGATTTCAGCTGGGTGATTGGCGAGTGGCTGAAGGATCAGACCAAACCTGCCGAGCTGATGACCCTGGAGCGTCGCGAGTGGGGCAACTTTTACGGTTATCTGGTCAACGTCAAGGAAAACGGCGTGATCGTCGCCGAAGGCGAAGCCGCCTGGCCGCAGTTGCAGGAGCGCATCAAGCGTGTGCAGAAGCTCTCCGATGAGTTGGAGGGGCTGGAAAAGACCGACATCGGCGCGATCAACCACGGCATTGAGCGTCTGCGCCTGCAAGCGCGCAAGCTGGAGCTCAATGGCCAGCTGGACGCCGAGGCGCAGGCCGACATGGCCGCCGAGCGCGCTGAATACGATGCCCGTTACAAGGAAATCGAGTCCCGACTGGGCGCACTGCACGCCGACTTCAGCCGCGACAGCCTGACCGCCCGCGATGCCAATGGCAAAGAGGTCGAGATCAGTCTGGGCAAGGTTGTCCATGCGTATCAGCCGAACGCCATGGGCGTTGCCACCAAAGTGGGTTTCTACTTCCAGAAGCTGTGGGAATTCCTCAGCGACGACCCCCGTGAAGCCAACACCGAAGGCGGGATCTTCCCGGCGATTTTCGGCACCGTGATGATGACCCTGATCATGGCCGTGATCGTGACACCGTTCGGTGTGCTGGCTGCGGTTTACCTGCGTGAATACGCGCGTCAGGGCCCAGTCACCCGCCTGATCCGCATCGCTGTGAACAACCTCGCGGGCGTGCCGGCGATCGTTTACGGCGTGTTCGGTCTGGGCTTTTTCGTTTATGTGCTGGGCGGCTCGCTGGACCGGCTGTTCTTCCCTGAAGCGCTGCCTGCGCCGACGTTCGGCACGCCCGGCTTGCTGTGGGCCTCGTTGACGCTGGCGCTGCTGGCGGTGCCGGTGGTGATCGTCGCAACGGAAGAGGGCCTGGCGCGCATCCCGCTGACGCTGCGCGAAGGCTCGCTGGCGCTGGGGGCTACCAAGGCCGAGACGCTGTGGAAGATCGTGTTGCCAATGGCAAGCCCGGCGATGATGACCGGCCTGATTTTGGCCGTGGCCCGCGCCGCTGGGGAGGTCGCGCCGCTGATGCTGGTGGGCGTGGTCAAGCTTGCGCCGTCGCTGCCGCTCGATGGCAATTACCCGTATCTGCACCTTGACCAGAAGATCATGCACCTGGGCTTTCACATCTATGACGTGGGCTTCCAGAGCCCCAACGTCGAGGCCGCGCGGCCGCTGGTGTACGCCACGGCGCTGTTGTTGGTGCTGGTGATCGCCCTGTTGAACCTGTCGGCGGTGACCATTCGTAACCGCCTGCGCGAGAAGTACAAGGCGTTGGACGGCTAACCGCTGCTTCAAGCGCAAAGCTACAAGCGGCAAGTCAAAGCCGCCACCTTTTTGCCTAACTTGCAGCTCGCAGCTACAAACGGAGTAAGACATGCAAGAACCCCACACCCACGGCATCAACATGTCGGCTCTGGGTCGCAAGCGCCAGGGCCTGGACCTCGCCAACGAAGCCGTTGCGCTGGAAGTGCCGGGCCTGAACCTGTTTTACGGCGACAAACAGGCGCTGTTCGACATCCAGATGAGAATCCCCAAGCAACGGGTGACCTCGTTTATCGGCCCGTCGGGCTGTGGCAAGTCGACCTTGCTGCGCACGTTTAACCGCATGAACGATCTGGTGGACGGCTGCCGCGTGCAGGGCGAGATCAAACTGTACGGCCATGACATCTACACCAAGGGTGAAGACGTCGCCGAGCTGCGACGCCGGGTCGGCATGGTGTTTCAGAAGCCCAACCCGTTCCCCAAGACCATTTACGAGAACGTGGTCTACGGCCTGCGGATTCAGGGCATCAACAAAAAGCGCCCCCTCGACGAGGCGGTCGAGTGGGCGTTGCGTGGCGCGGCACTGTGGGATGAGGTCAAGGACCGCCTGCATGAGTCGGCGCTCGGACTTTCCGGTGGTCAGCAGCAACGCCTGGTGATCGCCCGCACTATCGCCGTCGAACCCGAAGTGCTGTTGCTCGATGAGCCATGCTCCGCGCTCGACCCGATTTCGACGTTAAAAGTCGAAGAGCTGATCTACGAACTGAAATCCAAATACACCATTGTGATCGTTACCCACAACATGCAGCAGGCCGCGCGCGTCTCGGACTACACCGCGTTTCTGTACATGGGCAAGGTGGTCGAGTTCGGTGACACCGATACGTTGTTCACCAATCCGACCAAAAAACAGACTGAAGACTACATAACCGGTCGTTACGGCTAGCACGTGTTTCGTCAGCCCTGAACCACCGCGCAATCAATCGGACGGACACTCAGCATGATCAAAGACAGCCATACACATCACATCTCCCAGCAGTTCAATGCTGAACTGGAAGAGGTTCGCAGCCACCTGCTGGAAATGGGGGGGCTTGTCGAGAAGCAGGTCAATGACGCGGTCACGTCTCTGATCGAGGCTGACTCGGGCCTGGCCCAGCGGGTTCGTGAAGTCGACGACCGCATCAACCAGATGGAGCGCAACATCGACGAAGAGTGCCTGCGCATTCTGGCCCGTCGGCAGCCTGCGGCCTCCGACCTGCGTCTGATCATCAGCATCTCCAAGTCGGTGATCGACCTGGAGCGCATCGGTGATGAATCCACCAAGATTGCCCGTCGCGCCATTCAGCTGTGTGAAGAAGGCGAGTCGCCACGTGGTTACGTGGAAGTGCGCCACATCAGCGATCAGGTCAGCAAGATGGTGCGTGACGCACTGGATTCCTTCGCCCGCTTCGACGCCGATCTGGCGCTGTCGGTTGCCAAGTACGACAAGACCATCGACCGCGAGTACAAGACCGCGCTGCGTGAGCTGGTGACCTACATGATGGAAGACCCGCGCTCGATCTCCCGCGTGCTCAACGTGATCTGGGTCCTGCGTTCGCTGGAGCGTATTGGCGACCACGCCCGTAATATCTCGGAGCTGGTGATCTATCTGGTGCGCGGTACCGACGTGCGTCATCTGGGCCTCAAACGCATGCAGGAAGAAGTCGAAGGTCTGTCCGCCGAAATACCTAATGTTCCGGGTTCGCCTGACGATAAGTAAGATTGCCTGAGAAAAAACGCCTGGCGAATGCCGGGCTTTTTTTTGGGCCGCGGTCGCTGGTTGGGCCGCCTAATTCCAGTCACCCGCGAATAAATGTCCCGGTGTCGTCAAACAATTTTGGCAGATGGCCACCAGCCAGCGATATGCTCGCCATTTGCGGTGAACACGCCATCAGGAGCGTCGATGAGTAAAGTCAGTGTATTGGTGGTGGATGATGCGCCGTTCATCCGCGATCTGGTGAAGAAAGGCCTGCGTAATGCCTTTCCCGGTATCACCCTGGAGGATGCCGTCAACGGTCGCAAGGCTCAGACCCTGCTGAGCAAGGAAGCCTTCGACCTGGTGCTGTGCGATTGGGAAATGCCCGAAATGTCCGGGCTCGAACTGTTGACCTGGTGCCGCCAGCAAGACGCCCTGAAAACCATGCCGTTCATCATGGTGACCAGCCGAGGCGACAAGGAAAACGTCATTCAGGCGATTCAGGCCGGCGTTTCCGATTTCATCGGCAAGCCGTTCACCAACGAGCAGCTGCTGACCAAGGTCAAAAAGGCGCTGCACAAGGTGGGCAAGCTTGAAGCCTTGATGAGCGGCGCTCCGGCGCGCGCCAATGCGGCGTTTGCCAACGATTCGCTTAGCGCACTGACCGGCAATCGCCCGGAAACCGTGTCTGCCACACCTACCGCCGCAGCGCCGAATCAGCCGCTGATCAAGCCGATGGCCAAGCCAGCGGCATCGACTGAGCCGACCGGCCGTGGCCAGGGCCAGCTGCGCCTGCCCAGCGGCACTCAGCAGTGCGTGATCAAAGCGCTGACGCTCAAGGAGGCCTCACTGATCGTACGCCGCAGCGAAACCCTGCCGCAGATCCTCGACAGCGCCGTGCTCGATCTGGAACAGGGCGAAAACGCCGAAGTAGCGCGCCTGAACGGCTACCTGCACGCCATTGCCGCCTTCGAACAGAAGCCCGACAGCGACTGGCTGCAACTGACCTTCCGCTTCGTCGACCAGGACACCCAAAAGCTCGACTACCTGTCGCGCCTGATTGCCCGCGGTACGGCGCAGAAGCACTTTGTGCCGGGGGCGTAACGCTCATACCTGCATGACGCTGATAGTCCGGTGCACGCAATACCTGTAGGAGCAGTCGGAGGTTACGACGGCCGCGATGCGATCTGCCTGACACACCGCATTCGCCACTGTCGTAACCTCCAGAAACTCCTACAGAGGCCTGCATCGATCTGACAGGCTGTATTCCAAGCCAGCATAGAAATTGCAAAACCCTTCGCGCCCGACCCTGACGCGATTTCCTTGACGCTTCGTCTATTACCGATTGATACGGATAAGTCCCGTTCTATCGACATCGCTGTTAGGCTGGCCCCCATTGTCCCCTACGCCAGGCCTATCCAGATGTTAGAGCGTTTGCTGGTGGTGTGTGTATTGGCGCTGGCTGCGCAGTCGGCTGCAGCGGTCACCATCTACAGATTCACCGACGCCAACGGAGTGGTTTCGTTTACCGACCAGCCCGTCCCCGGCGCGCAGGTGATGAAGCTTCGAGAGCGCATGGTCGAGCGCATCGACAGCCAGGTGCGCCTGAACGTCAAGAAAGCCAAGGGCACCGACAGCCTCTACGTGCGCAACGACCTGTACGCGCCGGTAGAGATCGAGCTCAGACTCTCGGGCGTCAAAAACGTCGTGGGCGTCGCCGATCAGGTCATCCGCCGCACCATTCCCGCCCGCAGCAACGAACGCCTGATCGCCCTGAGTCCGCAGACCCTGGGCAAGGCCATGGCCTACAAACCGAGCCTGCGCTCCATCGTCGGCGACCCGCAGCGTGGCATCGCGACGAGCAGCCTGGGTTATCGTTATCCACTGCCCTGGGTCGGTGGGCCGTTCCGCATCAGCCAAGGCCCCAACGGCGCCTACAGCCACGCCGGCGCCAAGAGCCGCTACGCAATCGACATCGCCATGCCGGAAGGCACGCAGATCATCGCGGCGCGCAGCGGCACTGTGATCAAGACCGAAAATGGCCAGTCGGGACGAGGCGCGAATCCGTCGGGCAACTTTGTGAGAGTCCTGCACGATGACGGCACGATGGGCGTTTATCTGCACCTTAAACAAGGTTCGGTCAGCGTGAGGGAGGGCGAGAGGGTGGTCGTCGGCACGCCGCTGGGACGTTCAGGCAATACCGGCAACAGCACCGGGCCGCATCTGCACTTTGTGGTGCAGCGCAACGTCGGGCTGGCGCTGGAGTCAATTCCGTACGAGTTCGCCCAGCCGGTGCAGAGCCTGCCGAATTTTGCGATTGGCGGGAATTGATATTCGAGGGTGGCCCGGTGGCCTTCTGCGGGAGCGAATTCATTCGCGATGCAATCGCACGGCCGGCACATCTGTTGCGGATGTACCGCCGCTTCGCGAATGAATTCGCTCCCACAGGGGAGATGTGTCAAACCGGAATGCTCGGTACACCGCCACCTGTAGCGTTCCGGCTTGCCGTCGGCAGCGATGGTGAAGACACCACCGCCAGCAAGCCGTGCGGCTACAGGTCGAAACCGTTGCTGATCGCCGGAATCAATCCAGCTTCAACACCTTCGCCAGCACGATCTTCGGGCCTTTCATCTTCTTGATGATGATGCGCAGCCCTTCGACTTCCATCACTTCCTCTTCCTCAGGCACACGCTTGAGGCTGTCGTAGATCAGGCCTGCGAGGGTTTCCGCCTCGACGTGGTCCAGATCGATGCCCAGCAGGCGTTCGACCTTGAACAGCGGCGTATCGCCCCGTACCAGCAGTTTGCCCGGCTGATAGGCGAGGATGCCGCGTTCGGCCTTGCGATGTTCGTCCTGAATGTCGCCCACCAGGACTTCCAGCACGTCTTCCATGGTCAGGTAACCGATGACCTTGCCGTCGGCTTCTTCGACCAGCGCAAAGTGCGCGCCGCCCTGACGGAACTGCTCCAGCAGGCGCGACAACGGCATGTGCTTGGACACGCGTTCCAGTGGGCGGGTTAGCTCGGCCAGGTCGAACGCCTCGGGCAGGTGATCCAGCGCCGCCAGCTCCAGCAGCAAATCCTTGATGTGCAGCAGGCCGACAAACTCGTTACGTTCGGCGTCGTACACCGGATAGCGGCTGAATTTGTGGCGACGGAACAGCGCGAGGATTTCCTTGAGCGGCGCGTTGAAGTCCAGCGTGATCATGTCCTCCCGGGAGTTGGCCCAGTCGACCACTTCCAGCTCACCCATCTCCACCGCCGAGGCCAGTACGCGCATGCCCTGATCGCTTGGGTCCTGGCCACGGCTGGAGTGCAGGATCAGCTTGAGCTCTTCGCGACTGTAATGATGCTCGTGATGCGGGCCAGGCTCGCCTTGGCCCGCGATGCGCAAAATGCCGTTGGCGCTGGCGTTGAGCAGGTAAATGGCCGGGTACATGACCCAGTAGAACAGGTACAGCGGCACGGCCGTCCACAGCGACAACAGCTCGGGTTTGCGAATCGCCCAGGATTTGGGTGCCAGTTCACCCACCACGATGTGTAGGTACGAAATCACGAAAAAGGCGGAGAAAAACGACACCCCTTTGATCACTTCAGGCGAGCCCACGCCGACCGCTTCGAGCAGTGGCGCCAGCAGGTGGGCGAACGCAGGCTCACCGACCCAGCCAAGACCCAGCGAGGCGAGGGTGATGCCCAACTGGCAGGCCGACAGGTAGGCGTCCAGTTGGCTGTGAACCGTGCGCAGGATGCGGCCGCGCCAGCCGTTTTTCTCGGCGATGGCCTCCACGCGCGTCGAGCGCAGTTTGACCATGGCGAACTCTGCGGCAACGAAGAAGCCGTTGAGCAGGACCAGAATCATTGCGAAGAGAATCATGCCGAAGTCGGCGAAAATTGAAGCCAGGCTGATACCAGGGGAAGGGTCCATGATGGAGTTTTGCAGGTTCCGTTTTGAAAAAGGATGAAATAAGCCCTCACAAATGGAGGGCCTAAGTAGCTCAATTTAGCGGCTATCTACCGCCATTACTAGGGCTTGGTCATCTGCGCGGGTGCGAAGTTGCAGATAAACACACTGCCTTTGCCCAGCACGCTGTTGATTTCCAGTACGCCGCGATGGCGCAACAGCACATGTTTGACGATCGCAAGGCCAAGCCCTGTGCCGCCCGTGTTGGAGGCGCGACTGGAGTCCACGCGATAGAAGCGTTCGGTCAGGCGCGGGATGTGCTTGCTGTCGATGCCGATGCCGGAGTCCTGCACGCTCAGGTGCGCGCCGCGACTGTCGGCCCACCAGCGAACCCGGATCTTGCCTTCGGCCGGGGTGTATTTCACGGCATTGAAGATCAGGTTGGAAAACGCGCTGCGCAGCTCCGCCTCGCTACCCTTGAGATTGGCGTGGTCTTCGATGTCCAGGGTGATCTGCTGATTCTTGCCGCCGGACAACGCCTGCGCATCGTTGACAATGCTTTGCAGCAGCGTAGGCACGGCGATGGGCTGGTTGTCCGAGGGGTAATCGGTGGCTTCCAGCTTGGCCAGCAACAGCAGGTCGTTGAGCAGTGTCTGCATGCGTCCGCCTTGCTGCTGCATCTGCTGCAACGCGCGGATCCAGCGCGGGTTCACTTCTTCGACGTTATCGAGCAGCGTTTCCAGATAGCCGCAAATCACCGTCAACGGCGTGCGCAGTTCATGGGAGACGTTGGCGACGAAGTCTTTGCGCATCTGCTCCAGCTGGTACAGGCGGGTGACATCGCGCACCAGCATCAAGTGCTCGTTGTTGCCATAGCGGGTGATCAGCATCTGAAGGCGCGTGCGGTCGTTGACCGGCGAGGGGATTTCCAGCGGCTCGACGTAATTGCCCTGCGCGAAGTATTCCTTGAAGCGCGGATGACGCACCAGGTTGGTCACGGGCTGGCCGCTGTCCTGTGGGGTTTTCAGGCCCAGCAGGGTTTCGGCAGCGCGGTTCCACCATTCCAGATTGCCCTCGCTGTCGAGCATGATCACGGCGTCCCTGAGTGCTGCCGTGGATTCCTGAACCCGGTCGATCACCGCTTGCAGGCGACCGCGCACGCGCTGATCGCGGCGTTGCAAGTGATAGATGCTGTCGAAAACGTCGCCCCACAGACCGTAGCCATCGGGCGGCGGCTCATCGGGTTTGTGATTGCGCAGCCAGTCGTGCAGGCGCAGCAACTGTTTGAGGGTCCAGGCCAGGTAAACACCCAGGCCGATTGCCAGGCACCCTCCGTAATGCCCGCTGACGAGCCCGGCCAGCAGCGAAGCCGTGACCAATAGCAGCAAGTGGCGGATCAGGGTGCCATGCCAGTTGTGATTCAATTAACGCGTCCTTGTCTTTCAGCGTAAGGCTGACGTCCCCCCGAAAAAGCGTCTCAGCTTTTGGTGGAGAATCGGTAGCCAGTACCGCGGACGGTTTGTACCAGATTTTCGTACGCATCGCCGAGCGCTTTGCGCAGACGACGGATATGCACGTCTACGGTGCGCTCTTCGACGTAAACGTTGCCGCCCCAGACCTGATCCAGCAACTGGCCACGGGTGTAGGCACGTTCCTGGTGAGTCATGAAAAATTGCAGCAGGCGGTATTCGGTCGGGCCCATCTCGGCAGGTTTGCCGTCGATGGTCACCCGGTGGCTGATCGGGTCGAGCAGCAGGCCACCGACTTCGATAGGCGACTCGCCGTCATTGGGGCCTGCGCGACGCAGCACGGCCTTGAGGCGCGCGACCAGTTCGCGAGGGGAAAACGGTTTGGTGATGTAGTCATCGGCGCCGACTTCAAGACCCTGGATCTTGTTGTCCTCTTCGCCTTTGGCCGTGAGCATGATGATCGGGATGTCGCCGGTCAGCTCATCGCGCTTGAGACGGCGCGCCAGCTCGATACCGGACGTGCCTGGCAGCATCCAGTCGAGCAGGATCAAATCGGGTTTGCGATCGACAATCACCGCGTGGGCTTGCTGAGAGTTCTCTGCCTCCATGCAGTCATAGCCGGCCATTTCCAGTGCGACGGCGATCATCTCGCGAATCGGCGCTTCGTCGTCGACGATCAGAATGCTCCTGCCAACCATGCCTCGAACCTCATGTCATTTAACTGTCTTGGGGCGCATTAGATAACGGAATTATTGCAGTCGTGTGACAGGTTAGTTTGGGGCAGGCGAAACGCACGTCCAGGCGTTATGCTTGTCGAACTGTCCTACAAGGATTGTCCAAACAACCACTACAAGATGGGGCTTTATCTTATGGCTAAATTTTCTACTGCATTAATGGGGCTCTTGGCGGCGGCCGCGCTGGCATCGTCGGGGCTGGCCTTTGCTGCCGCGCCGGCAATGACCACCGGTGGCGTGCTGACAGATCACAAGGGCATGACCCTCTACACCTTCGACAAGGACACCTCAGCCGGCAAGTCCGTGTGCAACGACCAGTGCGCGACCAACTGGCCGCCGCTGGTGGCCGACGCCAGCGACAAGGCCGAAGGTGACTGGACCATCATCAAGCGCGACGACGGTGCCTCGCAGTGGGTCTATAAAGGCAAGCCGCTGTACACCTTCAAGAACGACAAGGCCGCTGGTGACAAGACCGGCGATGGCAAGGGCGATGTCTGGCACGTCGCCAAGCCTTGATCTGACGCCTGTTGATATGACGCTCCAACCTGCGCTGGCCCTGTCGGGTCAGCGCATCGCGTAATCCACGACGATCCCCACGAATATCGCAAGGCCTGCCCAATGGTTGTGCAGAAATGCCTTGAAGCAGGCTTGCGGGTCTCTGTCTCGTGTCGACCAGAACTCCCAGGCGAAGCAGCCAGCCGCTACCAGCAAGCCTAGGAAGAAATACAGCCCCAGCTCGAAGCGCGATCCAGCCAGCATCAGGCAGAACAGCGCCAGGCCCTGCAGCGTCGCAATGATCACCCGGTCGGCATCGCCGAACAGCACAGCGGTGGATTTCACGCCGATCTTCAGGTCGTCCTCGCGGTCGGTGATCGCGTAATAGGTGTCGTAGCCCACGGTCCACAGCAGGTTGGCGATGTACAGCAGCCACGCGGCAGCAGGCAGATCGCCGGTCTGCGCGGTAAAAGCCATCGGCATGCCCCACGAGAACGCCGCGCCCAGCACCACTTGCGGGTAATAGGTGTAACGCTTCATGAACGGGTAAGTCGCCGCCAGGGCGAGGCCGCCGAACGACAGCCAGATGGTCGTTGCATTGGTCAGCAAGACCAGCCCGAAGCTTAGCGCCACCAGCACGGCAAACAGCACCAGCGCCTCCTTTGAGGTGATCTTGCCGCTGGCCAGCGGGCGTTGTTCGGTGCGTTTGACGTGACCGTCGACCTTTCTGTCGGCGAAGTCGTTGATCACGCAGCCCGCCGCGCGCATCAGAAACACACCGATCACGAAGATCAGCACATTGCCCAGCGACGGCGAGCCTTTGCCCGCGATCCACAGCGCCCACAGCGTCGGCCACAGCAGCAGATAAATGCCGATAGGCTTGTCGATGCGCATCAGTTGAATGAAATCCCAGGCGCGCGGGTGCAGGCGGTTGAGGGATTTGAGCAGCGACAGGTACATCAGTGGCGCTCCTTATGGAAATCGACAGCCTGATCGATGGCGCGCCAGACCGTTGGCAAAAACACTTCGGCTACCAGAATGCTCAACGGCCCCCGGCTGAAGCACGAGCGACGGCCCCACAGTTCGGGCGTCGTGTCGGCCTCGGGCAGCCACGGCGCAGGGTATTGGCAGATCTGCAGCGGCCCGCGAGCGAAGGCGTGGTCGCTGAACAGCAACTCGCCCAGCGAGCGTGTGCCGAGCTCGTCCATGTGCAGGCCGTCGTGCTCAAGCGCGGCACGTCCGGCGACGCTGCGGGCAAATACCCACTTCTCGCCATGACCCCGCAAATACACCTCGCGCACCCAGCCTTCGCTGCCTTCGGGCAGGTGCAGCGCAGCGCACTCGTCGGCGCGCAGGCGTTGCCAGCCCTCGAACAGCGGCGTGACGCTGAAGCCATCACGGGAAAGCCGGCTGAGGCGGCGCGTCAGGGAATCTTCGTGGAACAGCCACTCAAGAACCACAGGCTCGGGGGCGTCAATCAGTTGATCGCGCAACAGCCATTGGGGGGACGGACATGCAGGATTTTGCTGGATCACAGTGAACAATTATTGGCAGCAATCGAGGCGGCGAGCTTAGCATGATTGACGATTGTGGCCGACGACCGGACCCGCCCATCCGCGTCGATGAAACTTGCGTCATGAGCCTTGGATCAGTAAAACGCCCTGACCCATTCGAAAAAAGCGCGCGACAACAGCCGAGCGTCTGGGCACGTATAGCCTGAGAACCGAGAGAACCGACCGATGAAAAAGTGGCAATGCATTGTCTGTGGCCTGATTTACAACGAAGCCGATGGTTGGCCGGATGACGGCATTGCACCGGGCACCCGCTGGGAAGACGTGCCTGAAGACTGGCTGTGCCCTGACTGCGGCGTCGGCAAAATGGATTTCGAGATGATCGAAATCGCCTGATACACCTTTCCCTGACTGACTTGGAGACATGAATGAACGCACCTGTGGTGATCATCGGTACTGGCCTTGCGGGCTACAACTTGGCCCGCGAATTTCGCAAGCTCGATAGCGAAACGCCGCTGTTGCTGATCACTGCCGATGACGGCCGTTCCTACTCCAAACCCATGCTCTCCACCGGCTTTGGCAAAAACAAGGAAGCCGACGGCCTGAGCATGGCCGAGCCCGGCGCGATGGCCGAACAGCTGAACGCCGAGGTGCGCACGCACACGCGCGTCAGCGGCATCGATCCGGGCCACAAGCGTTTGTGGATTGGCGAAGAGTCCGTCCACTATCGCGACCTGGTTCTGGCTTGGGGCGCCGAAACCGTGCGAGTGCCGGTGGACGGCGATGCAGCCGATGCGATCTTCCCGATCAACGATCTGGAAGACTACGCGCGCTTTCGTGCCGCTGCGGCGGGCAAGCGTCGGGTCCTGATTCTGGGCGTCGGCCTGATCGGCTGCGAGTTTGCCAACGACCTGATTCTGGGAGGCTACGAGGTTGATCTCGTCGCGCCATGCGAGCAGGTCATGCCGACCTTGCTGCACCCTGCGGCGGCGACAGCGGTTCAGGCCGGGTTGGAAAGCCTGGGCGCACGCTTTCATCTGGGGCCGGTGTTGACCCGACTTTCGCGAACTGACGAGGGTTTGCAAGCGCATCTGTCCGATGGCGAAGTGTTGCATTGCGATCTGGTGGTCTCTGCCATCGGCCTGCGTCCACGGGTCGATCTGGCGGCCGCCGCCGGCCTCGAGACGGGCCGTGGCGTGGTGGTCGATCGCCATTTGAAGACCTCTCACGCCAATATTTACGCGCTGGGCGACTGCGCCGAGGTCGATGGCCTCAACCTGCTGTACGTCATGCCTTTGATGAGCTGCGCCCGGGCGCTCGCGCAAACCCTGGCCGGCATACCGACAGCGGTGAAATACGGGCCAATGCCGGTGACCGTAAAAACTCCGGTCTGCCCGCTGGTGGTCTCGCCGGTGCCCAAAGGTCTGGAAGGGGTCTGGAGCGTTGAAGGGCAGGGCGCCGACATCAAGGCGCTGTGCCGCGATGCAGACGGAAACCTGCTGGGCTACGCCCTCACCGGTGCGGCGGTCATGGACAAACTGGCACTCAATAAGGTGTTGCCGCCCCTGTTGGCGTAAATACTTGTCGTTCTGTCGGATAAGCCACGTTTTTCAGGGTACAAACGTCGCTGCTGCACTGGCGCACGAGGGTGCGGCATGCCATCCTCATTCCGGTCTGCCGCTACGTAGAGCCGTCGCGGCACCTGCCCGCAGCCCCACGAGGGCTGCACGGGACATAAAAACAAAAAACCGTAAAAGAGGCTTCATATGCGTAAACCAGAACTCGCAGCCGCTATTGCTGAAAAAGCAGATCTCACCAAAGAACAAGCCAACCGCGTCCTCAACGCTGTCCTGGAGGAAATCACCAACGCCTTGCACAAAAAGGACAGCGTGACCCTCGTCGGTTTCGGCACCTTCCTGCAACGTCATCGCGGCGCACGCACGGGCAAAAACCCACAGACCGGCGAGCCTGTGAAAATCAAGGCCAGCAACACGGTTGCCTTCAAGGCTGGCAAGTTCCTGAAAGACAGCGTCAACCCGTAATAACTACGCTGGACGTCTTGCGGAAGGCGAACGGCGCACCGATGGGCATACCCGAAAGCGGGATGCCCATTTTTATTGCCTGCGATTTGTTGAGGGCTGCCTATTTCGCCACTTTGCGACCGGTGAGTTCTGCTCGTTCGCCTCATCGTGAAGCTCGCTACACTGCCGCTGGATGCGCATTTCGCATCGGAACGGGAGAGGCCCTGAACATGAAGTTTCGTTTTCTACTGTGGATGTTGGGCCTGCTGATGGCTCGCGCCAGTCGCAACAATCCAGCGTTCCAGCAACAACTGGCGGGTAAAAGCCTGACCTTTCAGCTGCAGACCACTGACGGCAAGGTCGCTCGGCATTTTGTCGTGCGCGATCAGCGGGTCAGCAGCCGAAGTGGGGCGGTGGCTGCGCCTGCTTTTGCGATTTCATTTCGGGATGCGGCTTATGGCTTCGCGACGATGCAGGCGAAGAACAAGCAACTGGCGTTCATGCAGGGAATTCAGGACAAGAACATCCAGGTTACCGGGAATACAGGCCTGGTCATGTGGTTTCAGGGGCTGACAAAGTATTTGAAGCCGAGGAAGAAGTCTAAAAACGCAAAGTGACGGTTCAAACGCCGATTGCTCCTACAGGGATCCCGTTGAATGCGAGATCTCTGCAGGGTTATCGATCAATGAAACTGCGAAGCCAGCTCGCGCAGCAGCACTTCGGCTTCGAGCACCTTCTGCACCACGTCTTCAGCTTTCTCGCGCGGCAGTTGCAGACGCTTGAACAGCTCTTCTGGAATGCTTTCCATTGGGCCCGAGCCGATGCCTTCTTTGCGCAGCAGGCGTACGGCCAGGCATACCAGGTTGGCGTATTTGTGGTGTTCGCCGTCGTAGTGCGGGTCGTGCTGGAAGCGCAGCGCCGTGGACAGCTCGTCCGGCATGTCCCAGTTGCGCATCAGCCAGGCACCGATCTGCTCGCGAGTGATGCCCAGCAGGTGCTGTTCCACGAAGCTGTGGTGCAGGTGCGGGTTGACCTCGATCTGACGGCAGATCAGCGAGAAGTGCGGCGGGAACACGTGGGCCAGCAGCAGATAGCCGAAGTTGTGCAGCAGACCGGCCAGGTACGTCAGGCCGCTTTCCGGGCGCTCGGCGCGCGGCATGGCGCGGGTCAGGCCCTCAATGACGGCAGCGGTGTAGATCGACTGCTGCCAGTAAGGCGTGGCGTGCTGCGGGTGATCCTTCGGCAGCTCCAGGGTCTTGCCCAGTGCCAAGCCCAGCGCCAGGTTGATCACCAGATCGAAGCCAAGCACACGGACGATGGCGTCTTCGACCGAGCGAATCTTGCCCGCCGAGCCGTAATAAGGCGATGCCGCCCAACTGACCACTTGTGCGGCCAGCGCAGGGTCGGTTTCGACTACGCCGGTGATGTCGTCGATGGTGGCGTCCGGGTCGACCCGCAGCTTGATGATCTTTTGCGCGGTGTCGGCCAGCGGCGGGATCTCTACGGTCGCTTCCAGACGTTGCTGGATGCGCCGTGCGGTGAAGTTCTGCACGGCCTTGGTGATTTCTTCGCGGTCATCGTCCGGGCGCTTGAGGTTCGGCGTGACAGCCGCGACCAGTTGGCCGAACGTCGCAGCGCTGGCCTTGCTCAGAAGGGTCTTGAAATCTTCGCTGCTGATTTCCAGCAGCAGGCCTGGTTCACCCGACTCGATCAGTACCGACGGCTCCTGCAGGAGGCGCTCGTCGTACAGGCATGGCGAACTGGTCAGGGCCGGAAGGGCAGGCAAGCTGCGCAGTTGGTTCTTCTCAAGCATCTGGTCCAGATGATCTTGAGACACGGCAGTCAGCTTGCGGCCGGTCAACTCGGTGATGCGGTTGAGGTCCAGCAATTGATTTTGCGGAAACAGGATCAGCAACGCGCCCACTGTGTCGTGGACCAGAATGGCCTGCACCTTTTGCCCGGTGGGGAGCGTTTCGTCGTCCATGACTTCGCGGTAGTTGATGGCGGCTTTGCCAAGCAACTGCCGGATGACAGACGGGGCGTGTTGGGTTGCGTCGATTTGGGCAACTTCTGTCATGGCCTGTATCCAGATTCCTACAATTACCGAAGTATAACCAGCTTAGTTGTTCTATAGGTGAGACACGTTCTTAATGCTGACCACTTCACACTTGCCCGTACTGTTGCCCGTGGCGCAACCAGCGCTCGAGCAAGGGGCTGACGTGTTGCGGCCATCGTTCCAGTAGCGCTTGGGCGGCGTCCCTGACAGCGGGAAGCAGGTCCGCGTCGCGCATCAGATCGGCAACCTTGAATTGCAGCAAGCCCGTTTGTCGGGTTCCCAGCATTTCACCCGGACCGCGAAGCTCAAGGTCTTTCTCGGCGATCACGAATCCGTCGTTGGTCTCGCGCATGATGCCCAACCGCTGCTTGCCGATCTGCGACAGCGGCGGATGGTAAAGCAGCACACAATGGCTGACCGCGCTGCCCCGCCCGACACGCCCGCGCAGCTGGTGCAGTTGCGCCAGGCCCAGTCGTTCGGGGTTCTCGATGATCATCAGGCTGGCGTTGGGCACGTCCACACCGACTTCGATGACGGTCGTGGCCACCAACAGTTGCAGATGGCCTTGCTTGAATTCGGCCATGACCGCCGCTTTTTCCGCAGGCTTCATGCGGCCGTGAATCAGCCCGACCTTGAGTTCGCCCAAGGCGCTGGTCAGTTCCTCGAACGTGGTCTCGGCGGCCTGACAGGTAAGCTCTTCGGATTCTTCGATCAGCGTGCACACCCAATAGGCCTGACGACCTTCGGCGCAGGCATTGCGGACCCGCTCGACCACTTCGATGCGGCGGCTGTCGGCGACCAGCACGGTGTTGACCGGGGTTCGGCCCGGCGGCAGCTCGTCGAGAATCGACGTGTCGAGGTCCGCGTAGGCGCTCATCGCCAGTGTTCGCGGAATGGGCGTGGCAGTCATGATCAGCTGATGCGGGCACATCAGGCCGCCGACGCCTTTCCTGCGCAGGGCCAGACGTTGCTGAACGCCGAAGCGGTGCTGCTCGTCGATGATCACCAGGGCGAGGTTCTTGAACTGCACCTCATCCTGAAACAGCGCGTGAGTGCCGACCACCATTGGCGTGCCGTTGGCGATCTGCTCCAGAGAGGCCGCCCGGGCCTTGCCCTTGAGCTTGCCTGCCAGCCACGCGGTCTCGATGCCCAACGGCTCCAGCCAGCGGGTGAAGTTGATGTAATGCTGCTCGGCGAGGATCTCGGTGGGCGCCATCAGCGCGACTTGATAACCGGCCTCAAGGGCCTGCAAAGCGGCGAGGGCGGCAACCACGGTCTTGCCTGCGCCCACATCGCCCTGAATCAACCGAAGCATGGGCTCTTGCTGACTGAGGTCGTAGGCGATTTCCTTGCCGACGCGCTGTTGCGCGCCTGTCGGCGGGAAGCCCAGATTGGCCAGGAACTGCTTGGGCAGCCGTTTGGCGAGTGGCAAGGCAGGCGCGCGCTGGGAGCGCAGGCTTTCACGCAGACGTTGCTGTGACAGCTGATGGGTCAGCAGCTCTTCAAAGGCCAGCCGATGCTGTGCCCAGTGATGGCCTAGCGCAAGCTCTTCGACATCAGCGTCAGCAGGCGGGTGATGCAGGTATTGAATGGCGTCGGCCAGGGGGGCCAGCTGGTAATCCCGCGCCAGCTCTTCGGGCAGCCAGTCCGGCAGGCTTCGGGGGCCGAGCATGCCGAGGCTTTGCTGGCACAGCTGGCGCAAACGCTGCTGGGTCAGGCCTTCGGTGGTCGGGTAGATCGGCGTCAGCGTCTGCTCCACCGCGATGTGTTCTTCGCCGGTGATCGAGCGATACTCCGGATGATAGATCTCCAGCCCCGATGCGCCTGGCCGCGCTTCGCCGTAGCAGCGCACATGGGTGCCGCGCTTGAGGCCGTCCTTCTGCGCATTGCTGAAGTGATAGAAGCGCAGGCTCAGCACGCCAGTGCCGTCGCCGAGCCGCACCAACAGGCTGCGACGCTTGCCCATCACCACGTCGGCGCCGCTGACGACGCCTTCGATCACTGCGTCTTGGCCGGGCCGCAGCGCGCCGATGGGCACTACGCGGGTGCGATCCTGATAACGCAAAGGCAGGTGAAAGAGGACGTCCTGAATATTCTCCAGGCCGACCTTCGCCAGCTTTTCCGCCATGGCCTCGCCGACGCCCTTGAGCGCCGTGACCGAGACGTGGGACAGCTCCGTCATACCGCCACTTAACTCGCTTGAGCCTGGGCTTTAGGGCGGGCGACGGAACACAGACGGATCGAGTCGGCGAGGATTTCGATGGCTTTAGGTCGCGGGAAGCTGGCGCGCCAGGCGATGGCCACGGTGCGGAAAGGCACTGGTGGCGATAGCGGTCGGACCTCTATCACGCCGGGGGCATAGTGGTGGCTGTCGACCGCCGACATCGGCAGGATCGAAACCCCGAGGCCCGATGCGACCATATGGCGAATGGTTTCCAGCGAACTGGATTCGACCGTAGTGTGCTTGGCGCTGTCGCCGCCCTTGACCAGGGTCGGGCAGGCTTCCAGGACCTGATCGCGGAAGCAGTGGCCTTCGCCCAGCAGCAGCAGGCTCTTGTCGTTCAGCGCCGAGGCATCGATGGTGCTCTTCTGCGTCCACGGATGGTCAGCCGGCATCAATACGTAGAACGGCTCGTCGTACAGTGACATGGTCAGGACGTCGGCTTCGTTGAACGGCAGAGCGATAATGATGGCGTCAAGCTCACCGTTGCGCAGCTTGTCGCGCAGCACGTGGGTGAAGTTCTCTTCGATGTACAACGGCATTTGCGGGGCGACCCGATGCAGTTGCGGGATCAGGTGGGGGAACAGGTAAGGGCCAACGGTGTAGATCGCGCCGACTTTGAGTGGTGCGGTCAGTTGGTTCTTGCCGGTCTGGGCGAGTTCACGAATGCCTTGAGCTTGCTCAAGCACTTTCTGCGCCTGAGCCACGATGCCCTCGCCGACCGGCGTAAGACGTACCGCACTCTTGCTGCGCTCGAAAATCAGCACACCGAGTTCATCTTCCAGCTTCTTCACGCCCACCGACAGGGTCGGCTGGCTGACATGGCAGCGCTCGGCCGCATGGCCGAAATGCTGCTCTTGAGCGAGGGTTACGATATAGCGCAATTCTGTGAGGGTCATAGCGTGCGTCCATGAAGTTGCGGCCCCAGCATAGCGGGTGCAATCGATAGACGCACGTTATCAAGCCCTCTGTCTTTGCAAAATCAACGTTTCAACGTTTATCCAGGGAATAAACGAAGGGCGCAACGACTTCCAGCGTGCCATTGTTGAGCAATTCGGCCGGTGGCTTGGGCAGTGGCTGGGCACGACGAATCATTTCCAGCGTGGCCCGATCCAGTGCCGCGCTGCCCGAACCCCCTGCGATTTCGTACGACAGCACGCGACCTTCACCATCGACGACAAAGCGCAGGCGGTTGATGCCCTGCATGCCGCGACGACGCGCGTCTTCCGGGTACTTCTTGTACTTGCTCAGGTGACGCAGCAGATCACCCTGCCAGCTTGGCAGTGCGGTGCTCGGTGGCGCTGGCGGAGCCTGTTCAGGTGCGGCCGATTTTTCCGGCTTGGCGTTCGACGGAGGAGTGTCTACCGGTTTTTCATCGGCAGGCTTCTCTTCCTTCGGCGGCTCGACCTTTTTAACCGGTTTTGGCGGCTGCGGCTTGGGCTTTGGCTTGACGGGTTTCGGAATCGCGATTTCCGGTTTTGGCGCTTCGGCGATAGGCGGAATCGGCAGTTGCTCTTCCGGCGCAGGGGGCTGCGGCGGTTGAACGACTTTCGGCGGTGGCGGCGGAGCGGGCTCGGGAACAGGCGCCAGCTCGATCATCATCGCGGCCGGTGGCAGCTCGATGGCCTGCGGGGCGGACCAGTGCAGCGCAACGACAATCGCCACGGCATGGACCGCCAGCACCAACAACAGACTACCGCTATAGCGCGTCAGTTTTTGGCGCGTATTGATCATTTCTTACCAACCGTCTCAAGACCCACCAGGCCGACTTTCAGGTAGCCGGCACCGCGCAGGAGATTCATCACCTCCATCAGGTCGCCGTAATCCACGCCTTTGTCGGCCTGGAAGAAGATCGTCGTGTCTTTCTTGCCCTTGGTCTTGGCGTCCAGCACCGGACCGATCTGTTCGCGAGCGACCTTTTCGTCCCCCAGGTACAGGCTCTGGTCGGCCTTGACGCTCAGGAACACAGGCTTCTCGGGTCGAGGCGCAGGTTTGGCCGTGGAGGCAGGCAGGTCGACTTTGATGTCCACCGTCGCCAGAGGCGCCGCCACCATGAAGATGATCAACAGCACCAGCATGACGTCGATGAACGGCGTCACGTTGATTTCGTGGTTCTCGGCGAGATCGTCGCCACCTTCGTTAAGATGCAGGCCCATGGTTTACCCCATTTTTACCATGTGCGGCTGCTGAGCGCGGTCGGCGGCGGGCTGGTGATCCAGATCGCGGCTGACCAGCAACAGAACCTGTGCGGATGCGTCGGAGACCTGCGCCTTGTAGCCCGCGATGGAGCGCGCGAAGACGTTGTAGATGACCACCGCGGGGATGGCCGCAACCAGGCCCAGCGCCGTTGCCAGCAGCGCTTCGGCGATGCCGGGGGCGACGACAGCGAGGTTGGTGGTCTGGGTCTTGGCGATGCCGATGAAGCTGTTCATGATGCCCCACACGGTGCCGAACAGACCCACGAAAGGCGCGGTGGAACCGATGGTGGCGAGTACGCCGGTGCCCATGCTCATGTTGCGGCCACAGGCTGCAACCAAGCGCTCAAGGCGGAAGCTGACACGCTCCTTGATGCCTTCACGCTCGCGGCTGTTGACCGACAGGTGCATTTCTTCGAGGGCGTCGTGGACCAGCAGGTTGGTCAGGGTGCCTTCTTTCTTGGCACCGGCGCTGGCTTCGTCCAGAGTACGCGCGCGCTTGAGGGCGGCAATCTCGCCTTTCAGGCGACGCTTGGCGCCCAGCAGCTCGAAGCCTTTGGCGATCCAGATGGTCCAGGTGATGATCGAGGCGATGGCCAGGCCGATCATTACAGCTTTGACGACGATGTCGGCGTTCTTGTACATGCCCCATGGCGACAAATCGTGAGACATGCCCAGGCTGTTGTCTTCAGCAGCGGCTTCCATCGACTCGGTCGGTGCAGCAGGGTCCTGAACGGCCGGAGCTGCAGTGGTGTCAACCGGATTGGCCGCAGGGGCTGCGGATTGCACCGCTTGCGCAGGGGCAGTGGAATCGGCGAGTGCGACAGGAGCCAGCATCAGGCTGAACAGCACCGCTGCAAGCGCGCGCCCTGCACGTGGCAGACCCGAAGAGGTGATTGACGAAGCGGGGGATGGAGTACGTGTCATGCTGGCCCGACCTGATATGAAAAAGGTGTTTCGTTCTTGAAGCGTCACGCTGGCGCGAGGCGAGCGGAGAAGAACAAAGGGCCGACATTATTGCAAGTAATTCTTGTTAACAAAAGTAATAGAGTATCTTTTTTTAACACAAATGCGTCCCGATGGTCGCCTGCTACCCCGATTTCATTGGTTCAAACCTATTTTTTATGTGGAGACTGGTCATGACAACGCCATCCGTTTTGATTGCAGGATGTGGCGATATTGGCGGGCGACTGGCCCTGCAATTATTACCTCAGGGATGGCCGGTCTACGGTCTGCGCAGGCATGTCGCGAAGCTGCCCCGGGGAGTACGCGGAGTCAGCGGCGATCTGTTCGACGCGCGGATGCCGGATCAGTGGCCTGAAGGGCGCGTCGATTATCTGGTGTACTGCGCAACGCCGAGCTCTCGCGACGAAGCGGGTTATCGCGCGGCCTATGTGCAGGGGTTGCGTCATGTGCTGGATTGGGTCGAGCGCAGCGGACAGCAGCCCAAGCGGATTCTGTTCGTCTCCAGCAGCAGCGTGTATGGCCAGCAGGAGGGCGAGTGGGTCGATGAGACGTCGCCCGCTGAGGGCAGCGGGTTTTCCGGGCAGATCATGCGTGAGGCCGAACACGTCGCGCTGCACAGCGGATGGCCTGCCAGCGTCGTTCGGCTGACCGGGATTTACGGGCCCGGGCGCAGCGACCTGATGAATCGCGTCCGTCAGGGCTACAGCGTGGC
This sequence comes from Pseudomonas sp. GW821-FHT02A11, assembly GCF_059421985.1. Lineage (NCBI taxonomy): Bacteria > Pseudomonadati > Pseudomonadota > Gammaproteobacteria > Pseudomonadales > Pseudomonadaceae > Pseudomonas > Pseudomonas sp. GW821-FHT02A11. The sequence goes on along the minus strand of NZ_JBWKWB010000006.1, from coordinate 191,505 downwards.
GGTCGAACCTCCTTTATATGGCAACCGGATTCATGCCGACGATGCCGCAGGGCTGCTGGCATTTCTGCTGCAGGCCGATGCGCGGGGTGTGGCGCTGGACGAGTGTTATATCGGTGTTGACGACGCACCGGCACCGCTGGCCGAGGTTGTGGACTGGATGCGGCAGCGACTGGGCGTTACGCAGTGGTCGGACGAGAACAGCGTTCGCCGTGCGGGAAGCAAGCGTTGCAGCAATGCCCGGGCGAAGGCGCTGGGCTGGGCGCCGCAGTATGCGAGCTATAAAGAGGGGTATGAGGCGATGTTGCTGGGAGAAGCCTCCTCGGAACCTATGTGAACTCATACCTGTGGGAGCGAATTCATTCGCGATTGGCCGGGCCAGACGATACAACCCTATCGGCTGGGCGATTTTTCGCGAATCAATTCGCTCCCACAGGTTGGTCCGCAGTACCGACGAACCCACAGAGTCAGGAAGGCGATCGAGGCTAGTTTTTCTCCAGCACCCAACGCCGTTCGCCTGGGCGCAGGTCTGGCATTTCGGTGGCCTGGGCATTGTTCACGGCCTGGAAGATTTCCAGCTGCTTGCCCTGGCGCACGAAGACCCACGGGTTGCCGCGCTCGTTCTTCTCCAGCCACATGCTGTCGTATTCGCCGCTCATGGCCGCGCAATCGCCGGCCAGGCACAGTGCATAACGATCATTGCCCGGCAGACCGGTTACGCTGCCGTCAGGCTCGAACTCGACCACGCTACCCTGGCCGTCGCCGCTGGTGATGGTCCATTTACCGCCCAGATACGCCGTGTAGAGCGCACGTTCGAAGCTGCTGCCCGGTTGTGCACCGGCCTGGGCGGGCTCTTTGGGCATGCGGAAATGCTGCTCGGGGCCCGAGTCACTGGCGCTTTGCACCAGCTCGTCGCTTTTGAGCTTCAGCTCATCCGACGCACTGCCGTAGACATTCACTTTCCACGCCCCGTTGGGGTCCTTGGCGATCTTGCCTTCGGTCAGTTCGAAGCCGTTATAGGACGTCGCCTGACCGGCTGCGGTGTTGATGTTCCACTCCAGCGTCGGGCCATACGCCAGCAACGACTGGCGCAGATTGCCGCCTTCAGCCGCAGCATCGATGGCCGCCTGGTTGATCCAGACACCGTCAGGGGTTTTGTTGGAGTGGCTGGCGCAACCGCTCAGAAGCGCGGCCAACAGCGAGAGGGCGAACGCAACACGCATACGCATGGCGGAGTCCTTCCTTTGTTCTAAGGGGGTGGCGGAGCGTGGAGACGCTCCGCGGGGGATTTACTCGATGACCAGCACAGCGTCCATCTCAACCTGGGCGCCACGTGGCAGCGCGGCAACGCCGATGGCGGCGCGGGCCGGGTAAGGCTGTTCGAAGTATTTGCCCATGATTTCGTTGACCTTGGCGAAATGGCTCAGGTCGGTCAGGAAGATGTTCAGCTTGACGATATCCTTGAACGAACCGCCAGCGGCCTCGGCGACCGCCTTGAGGTTTTCGAAGACCTGAACGGTCTGGGCTTCGAAACCTTCGACCAGCTCCATGGTTTTTGGGTCCAGAGGAATCTGGCCGGACATGTAGACGGTATTGCCAGCTTTGATCGCCTGAGAATACGTGCCGATAGCGGCAGGGGCTTTGTCGCTGGAGATAACGGTCTTGCTCATGAAAAACTCCTGTTGGCAGTGGGCTACGCGCGCATGCGGGTGATGCGAATCACCCCGGTCAGGGCGCGCAGTTTCTTGATCACGCGGGCCAGATGCACGCGGTCGTGCACGCTGACCACCAGTTGGACCACGCTGATACGACCATCGCGCTCGTCCATGCTGATTTTCTCGATGTTGCCGTCGGCCGCGTTGACGCTGCTGGCCAGCAGGGCGATAAGGCCGCGCTGATGTTCCAGCTCGACGCGCAACTCGACATTGAATTCGCCGGTGACGTCCTTGGCCCAGGAAAGCTGGATGCATTTTTCCGGGTTGTGGCGGATTTCACTGATATTGCGGCAGTTGTCCAGGTGCACGACCATGCCTTTGCCCGCAGACAAATGGCCCACGATAGGATCGCCCGGAATCGGCGTACAGCATTTGGCGTAGCTGAGCACCAGGCCTTCGGTCCCCCGGATTGCCAGCGGCCCTTCGGCGTTCGGCAGCTCTTCGCCTTCGCTGGCAAGAAGACGGCGCGCGACGACGTAGGCCATCCGATTGCCCAACCCGATGTCTTCGAGGAGGTCTTCGATAACCTCGACCCGGTATTCGGCGAGGATCAGTTGCAGGCGCTCGTTCGGAATCTTGTCCAGCGTGCTATCGAAGCCGTTCAGCACCTTGTTCAGCAGGCGTTCGCCCAGGCTGATGGACTCGGAACGGCGCTGCAGCTTGAGGGCGTGACGAATGTGCGTACGCGCCTTGCCGGTGACGACGAAGTTGAGCCAAGCAGGGTTCGGGCGTGCGCCCGGAGCGCTGACGATTTCAACCGTGGAGCCGCTTTGCAGTGGCTCGGACAGCGGCGCCAGGCGACGATTGATCCGACAGGCAATGCAACTGTTGCCCACGTCGGTGTGCACCGCATAGGCGAAGTCGACCGCAGTGGAGCCTTTGGGCAGCTCCATGATTCGGCCTTTGGGCGTGAACACGTAAACCTCGTCCGGGAACAGGTCGATCTTTACGCTTTCGATGAATTCCAGCGAATTGCCGGCGCGTTGCTGCATTTCCAGCACGCCCTTGACCCACTGACGGGCGCGAGCGTGGGTGCTTTTCGGCTGCTCATCGCCAGAAGATTTGTACAGCCAGTGCGCGGCGATGCCGTTGTTGGCCATCTCTTCCATTTCGCGGGTGCGAATCTGGATTTCGATGGGCACGCCGTGCATGCCGAACAGCGTGGTGTGCAACGACTGATAGCCGTTGGCCTTGGGGATTGCGATGTAATCCTTGAAGCGGCCCGGCAGCGGTTTGTACAAATTATGTACAGCGCCGAGCACGCGATAGCAGGTGTCGACCTTGTCGACGATGATCCGGAATGCGTAGACGTCCATGATCTCGTTGAAGGCCCGGCGTTTGCCGCGCATCTTTTTATAGATGCCGTAGAGGTGCTTCTGCCGTCCGCTGACTTCACCTTCGATGCCGTCGACCGCCAGGCAGTGGGCCAGCGATTCTTCGATCTTGTTGACCAGTTCCTTGCGGTTGCCGCGCGCGCGTTTGACCGCCTGGCCGATGCGCGAGGAGCGCATGGGGTACATGGCCTTGAAACCCAGGTCTTCGAATTCGATACGCACGCTGTGCATGCCAAGGCGATTGGCGATGGGGGCGTAGATTTCGAGGGTTTCCTTGGCGATGCGTCGGCGTTTTTCGCCGGACAGCACTTCCAGGGTGCGCATGTTATGCAGGCGGTCGGCGAGCTTGACCAGGATCACGCGAATGTCGCGTGCCATGGCCATGGCCATCTTCTGGAAGTTTTCGGCTTGCGCTTCGGCCTTGGTCTCGAAGTTCATCTGGGTCAGTTTGCTGACCCCGTCGACCAGTTCGGCCACGGTTTCGCCGAACTGCGCACAGAGCGCCTCTTTGGCAATGCCGGTGTCTTCGATCACGTCATGCAGCATCGCGGCCATCAGGCTCTGATGGTCCATGTGCATGTCGGCAAGGATATTGGCCACCGCCAGCGGGTGCGTGACGTAAGGCTCGCCGCTGCGACGGCGTTGACCGTCGTGGGCTTGTTCGGCGTAGAAGTACGCTCGGCGGACCAGATTGACCTGGTCAGTGCCGAGGTAGGTCGACAGGCGATCGGCGAGGGCGTCTATGCTCGGCAAGATACGACTCCTTGCCGAAGGCTGTGACCCTGCGCCTTGCTACGTCGACCGGGCATAGGCTCAGACGGCCTCGTTGGACTCGTCCTCGAACGCAGCGAACAGTGGTTCATCTTCAACGATTTCGGCTTCTGCAATGACGGCGTAATCCATCAGGCCCGCTGCGATTTCGCGCAGGGCAACAACGGTAGGCTTGTCGTTTTCCCAGGCCAGCTTCGGCTCTTTGCCGCCGGTCGCCAGTTGACGCGAGCGCTTGGTGGCGAGCATGACCAGCTCAAAGCGGTTATCTACATGTTCCAGGCAGTCTTCAACGGTCACGCGGGCCATGGGTATTCCTCGTAGCAAATGCGGTATGCGCGGTGCCCGGATGGGCGAGCGGACTCGGTAGTTTACAAGTGGACTGGCAAAACCTTCAAGCGGCAAGCCACGAGCGGTAGGTTTTGGCGCTTTTTCGACGCGCTTTGCACCGCCCCTGTAGGAGCGCGCTTGCCCGCGATGGCGGTATGTCTGGCAATGAATGTGTTGAATTCACCGACGCCATCGCGGGCAAGCGCGCTCCTACAGTTGATTATGCAAGGAGCTGTTTCAGCAACTCGGTGTGGCGCTGCTGCTGATGCTCCTGGCTCAGCAGGTTGGCGCGGAAGATCGCCTTGAGGTCTTCCAGTGCGGTCGCGAAGTCGTCGTTGATGACGATGTAATCGTATTCGACGTAATGGCTCATTTCACTGACCGCTTCACGCATCCGGCCTTCGATGATCTCGTCGCTGTCCTGGCCACGGTTGGTCAGGCGCTGGCGCAAGGCCTGCTGGGTGGGCGGCAGGATGAAGATCGAGCGGGCGTGGGGCATCAGCTTGCGCACCTGCTCGGCGCCTTGCCAGTCTATTTCCAGGATCAAGTCGTGGCCTTCGTCCAGGGTCTGCTGCAAACGGCTCTGCGAGGTGCCGTACAGGTTGCCGAAGACTTCGGCCTGTTCGAGGAAATCGCCGTGTTCGATCATCCGCACGAACTCGGCGCGGTCGACGAAGTGGTAGTTCACGCCGTCCACTTCGCCCGGGCGCATGGCGCGGGTGGTGTGGGAAACGGAGACGCGAATCTGTGGCTGGGCATCGATCAGGGCTTTGACCAGGCTGGTCTTGCCCGCGCCCGAAGGGGCGGAAACGATATACAGAGTGCCGGTGCTGTGGGTCATGTCGGGATTGGCCTTACTCAATATTCTGCACTTGTTCGCGCATCTGCTCGATCAACACTTTGAGGTTGACCGCAGCCTGGGTGCTGCGAGGGTCGAAGGCTTTGGAGCCCAGGGTGTTCGCTTCGCGGTTGAGCTCCTGCATCAGGAAGTCCAGCCGGCGTCCGGCTTGCCCGCCGGTCTTGAGTACGCGGCGCACTTCGGTGACGTGGGTGCTCAGACGGTCGAGTTCTTCGGCGACGTCGCTCTTTTGCGCCAGCAGGACCATTTCCTGCTCCAGACGCTGAGGATCGAGCTCGGCCTTCATGTCGGTGAAACGGTCGAGGATCTTCTGACGCTGGGTCGCGAGCATCTGCGGCACGAGGGTGCGCAGGGTAGCCACTTCGGTCTTGATTGACGAAAGCCGTTCGTCGAGAAGTTTGGCCAGGTCAGCACCTTCGCGGGCGCGACCGGCTTTCAGTTCCTCAAGCGCCTCGTTGAACAGCGCCAGAGCGTCGTTGTTCAGGGCTTGCGGATCGGCGGCGTCGGCCACCAGCACACCGGGCCAGGCCAGCACTTCCAGCGGGTTCAGCGCAGCGGGTTGTTTGATCAGGCTTGCGACGGTTTCGGCTGCGGCGACCAACTGGCTGGCGCGCTCGCGATCGACCTGCAGCGGTTTGCCTGCGTTCTCTTCGGTGAAGCGCAGGGTGCATTCGACCTTGCCACGGGACAAGCCCTGACGCAGCGCCTCACGCACCGCGCCTTCCAGATCACGGAACGACTCGGGCAGGCGCAAGTGCGGTTCGAGGTAACGATGATTGACCGAGCGCAATTCCCAGCTCAGCGTGCCTTGTGAGCCCGCTCGTTCGGCACGGGCGAAAGCCGTCATGCTGTGCACCATGGGAAGTACCTCTATAAAAGTCAGGGATAGCCTTCAGGGGGCGATAAACGGCCCGATGGGCGTCGTGAAAAACGACAGGCTATAAAGGCGCAAGATTGTAGCTCACAGCGGGGTGTGCGCCCAAATGTGGCGTTGTCGCAGTGTGTGCGGGGTGTTGCGATTAGGCCGCCCTTCAGCGTTTGCGGCAGGCGGGTCATCATCTCGGGGCGATTAGATGCCCCAAGCGCCGGCTTGCACCTCTATAATGCAGGTCAGTTTTCCGTCCCAGTACAGGTATCCCAGATGAAACGTCCAAGTGGTCGCGCTGCCGATCAGCTCCGCTCGATCCGCATCACCCGCAACTACACCAAGCACGCCGAGGGTTCTGTGCTGGTCGAGTTCGGCGACACCAAGGTGATCTGCACCGTCAGCGTCGAAAACGGCGTCCCGCGTTTTCTCAAAGGCCAGGGCCAGGGCTGGTTGACCGCCGAATACGGCATGCTGCCGCGATCGACCGGCGAGCGTAACCAGCGTGAAGCGAGCAAGGGCAAGCAGGGCGGCCGGACCCTGGAAATCCAGCGTCTGATCGGCCGTTCGCTGCGCGCCGCGCTGGACATGACCAAGCTGGGCGACATCACCCTGTACGTCGACTGCGACGTGATTCAGGCCGATGGCGGCACCCGCACAGCATCGATCACCGGTGCCATGGTGGCGCTGGTCGATGCGCTGAAATCCATCAAGAAGCGCGGCGGCCTCAAGGGCGGCGACCCGCTCAAGCAGATGATCGCGGCCGTTTCCGTGGGCATGTATCAGGGCGAGCCGGTGCTGGATCTGGACTATCTGGAAGACTCCGCTGCCGAGACCGACTTGAACGTGGTCATGACCAGTGCAGGCGGCTTCATCGAAGTTCAGGGCACCGCCGAAGGCGCGCCGTTCCAGCCTGAAGACCTGAACGCCATGCTGGCGCTGGCGCAGAAAGGCATGAGCGAAATCTTCGAACTGCAAAAGGCGGCGCTGGCCGACTGATTGCCGCTCGTTTCACCACCATCCGAACAGGGAATGCACGATGATCGACAGTCAAACGCCGTTACCAGTGCCGAGCAAGGAAGTCCGTCAGTGGGCGATGTTGTGCCACTTCGCGGCGTTTTTCGGGCTGATCTTTCCGTTCGGCAACCTGCTGGGCCCGCTGATTGTCTGGCAGTTGAAGAAAGAGGCCGACCCGTTCATTGATGCGCAGGGCAAGGAAGCGCTGAATTTTCAGATCACTGTCGCCATTGCGGCTATGGTCTGCTTCCTGCTGATGGTGATCGTCATCGGCTTCCCGCTGTTGATGCTGGTGGGCGTTGGTGCGCTGGTGCTGACGATCATCGCCGGGATCAAGGCCAATGACGGCGTTGCCTATCGTTATCCGTTTACCTGGCGTTTGATCAAGTAATATGTGTTAGCCCTGAAGACCTCTGCGGGAGCGAACTAGGGCGCTGCAAGGTTTTGCGGTCGACTACAAATCCGCTGTGGGAGCGAATTCATTCGCGAGAGGACCGTACAGTCGACACATCTCTATCGGCCAGGCCGCCGCATCGCGAATGAATTCGCTCCCACAGGGTTTGTAGTCCCCTGTAGGGCGTGCGCGAACCTGTCAGACAAACAAAAGCCGACTTCACGTCGGCTTTCTTTTGGGCGAACAGGAGGTCAGATGGTCAACGTCCAGTCGTAGTCCACGATCAGCGGCGCGTGTTGCGAGAATCGCGGCTGGCGTGGCAGGCGCGCGCTGCGTACGAAGCGGCGCAGGCCCGGGGTCAGCAGTTGATAGTCGAAGCGCCAGCCCAGATTCAGCATCTCGGCCTGTTCGTTATCCGGCCACCAGCTGTACTGATCGCCTTCACGGCTGACTTCGCGCAGGGCATCGACGTAGCCCATGTTGCCGACAATCTCGTCCATCCAGGCGCGTTCAGGTGCCAGGAAGCCCGGGGATTGCTGGCTGTCGCGCCAGTTTTTGATGTCCAGTTTCTGCTGCGCAACGTACAGCGAGCCACAATAAATGTACTCACGACGTTTGCGACGCTGCTTGTCCAGATACTTGCCGAAGTCGTCCATGAGCTTGAACTTCTGGTTCAAGTCTTCATCGCCGTTCATGCCGGAAGGAAGCAGCAAGGTTGCAATACTGACTTTATCGAAATCGGCCTGCAGGTAACGCCCGTAACGGTCGGCTGTTTCGAAGCCCAGACCGTTGATGACCGCCTTCGGTTGCAGCCGCGAGTAAAGTGCCACGCCACCCTGGGCGGGAACTTCGGCATCGCAGGCGTACAGGAAGTAGCCGTCCAGTTGATAAGCTGGATCGTCCAGTTCGAAGGCGCAGGCGCGGGTGTCCTGAAGGCAGATGACGTCGGCATTCTGGGCTTGCAGCCAACTGAGCAAACCACGCTCGACTGCAGCCTGAATACCATTAACGTTCACACTGATGATCCGCATAAATGGCCCCAAAAATCACGTGCGTGTATGATACCCGAGCTCTACCTAATTAGCTAAATCCGTGGTATTCGGGGCTTTTTTCATGCAGGCGTATCAGCGCGAATTCATTCGTTTTGCCATCGATCGCGGGGTTTTGCGTTTCGGTGAGTTCACTTTGAAGTCCGGACGCACCAGTCCTTACTTCTTCAATGCCGGTCTTTTCAACAGTGGTTCGGCACTTGCCCAGCTGGGTAAGTTCTATGCCGCCGCTGTTGTTGAAAGCGGTATTTCCTTCGATGTGCTGTTTGGCCCGGCGTACAAGGGTATTCCCCTGGCGGCCGCGACAGCCGTGGCTTTGGCCGATCATCACAACCTCGATCTGCCGTGGTGTTTCAACCGCAAGGAAGCCAAGGCACATGGCGAGGGCGGCAGCCTGGTGGGCGCTCCGTTGACCGGCGATGTGCTGATCATCGACGACGTCATCACTGCGGGTACCGCGATCCGCGAAGTCATGCAGATCATCAAGGCCCAGGGCGCGAACGCAGCCGGCGTGTTGATCGCGTTGAACCGCCAGGAGCGCGGCAACGGTGAGCTGTCCGCGATTCAGGAGGTCGAACGTGACTTCGGCATTCCGGTGGTGAGCATCGTTTCGTTGAATCAGGTGCTGGAATTCCTGGCCGACGATCCGCAACTCAAGCAGCATTTGCCCGCCGTGGAAGCGTACCGGGCTCAGTACGGCATCTGAGTCTTCAGAGGGTCTCGTTTTTATGCTCAAGAAGCTGGGCACAGCAGGTCTTTGTCTGTCGCTGGGGATGGGCTGCATCGCGGGCGTTCAGGCGGACGACACTCCGGGCATCGTGTTCTATCGCTATGTCGACAGCCGCGGCGTGACCGTTCTCGACCGGCAAGGCGTGCCGCCCGAATACTCCGGCAAGGGCTATGAGGTCTTGAATCAGCGCGGGCGCGTGATTCAGGTCGTGCCGCCTGCGCCCACCGCTGATCAGGCCCGTGAGGCACAAGCAGCAGCGCAGGCGGCCAAGGTTCGCTCCGATGCTGATGCGCAGCTGCTGCACCTGTACAGCAGCGTGAAGGACGTCGACCGGGCGCGCACGCGCAAGCTGGCCGAGATCGATGCGCTGATTTCTGTCGCCCAAGACAATATTCAGGGGCTCGCGGCCCAGCAGGCCTCGCTGCAAAGCCAGGCCGCCGATCAGGAGCGCGCCGGGCATCCGGTGCAACAGGCCCTGATCGACCAGATGACCGATCTGCAAGACCGGCAGCAGAACCTCAAGGTCGATATCCTGCGCTACCAGACCGCACGCCAGCAGGCCGACACCGACTTCGCTCAGGATCGGGCGCGTTTGCAGCAGTTGCTGGCGCAATAACCTGTCCGAAACGAAAAAGACCCCGCCGGTTTGCGTCGGCGGGGTCTTTTTTTGTGCGTGACGCGATCAGTGACGCTTGCGGTTGCTGATCAGGGTGCCCACGCCGGTGTCGGTGAAGATTTCCAGAAGCACGGCATTCGGGACGCGACCGTCGATGATGTGCGACGTGGTCACGCCGCCCTGAACCGCTTCCAGCGCGCAGCGGATCTTCGGCAGCATGCCGCCGTAGATGGTGCCGTCGGCAATCAGGCCGTTGACCTGTTCGGTGGTCAAACCGGTGAGAACCTTGCCTTCCTTGTCCATCAGGCCGGCGATGTTGGTCAGCAGCATCAGTTTCTCGGCCTTGAGGGCTTCGGCGACCTTGCCTGCCACCAGGTCAGCGTTGATGTTGTAGGACTCGCCGTCAGCGCCCACGCCAATCGGCGCGATGACCGGAATGAAATCACCCTTCACCAGCATGTTCAAAAGGTCGGTGTTGATGCCGACGACTTCGCCTACGTGGCCGATGTCGATGATTTCCGGTTTGGTCATGTCCGGCGTCTGACGCGTGACGTTCATCTTTTTCGCGCGGATCAGTTGGGCGTCTTTACCGGTCAGGCCGATGGCGCTGCCGCCGTGACGGTTGATCAGGTTGACGATGTCCTTGTTGACCTGGCCGCCCAGGACCATCTCGACGACGTCCATGGTCTGGGCGTCGGTGACGCGCATGCCGTCAATGAAGTGGCTTTCGATCGACAGGCGCTTGAGCAGATCACCGATCTGCGGGCCGCCGCCGTGAACCACCACCGGGTTGATGCCCACTGCCTTCATCAGCACGATGTCGCGCGCGAAGCCGGTTTTCAGCTCTTCGCTTTCCATGGCGTTGCCGCCGTACTTGATCACCAGCGTCTTGCCGACGAAGCGTCGGATGTAAGGCAACGCTTCGGAAAGGACTTTGGCGGCATTGGCTGCGGCATCGCGTTCGAGGGTCATTTGGGCTCCACTCAAAAAATGTGATCAAAAAGGAAGTTCTAGATCCGGTGCTACGTTTTTCAGCTGGGTATGGAACACGTCCTTGATCCGCTGCAGTTCGTCCTCGGTCTCGGCTTCGAAGCGTAATACCAGCACCGGCGTGGTATTGGAAGCCCGCACCAGGCCCCAGCCCTTCGGATAATCGACGCGCACGCCATCGATGCTCGTCAGGTTGGCGTTGCCCCATTGGGCATCGCGTTCCAGCGCTTCGATGATGCTGAATTTGCTGCTTTCGGTGACCTTGATGTTGATCTCCGGGGTCGACAGGTCGTTGGGAAAGGTCTGGAACAGCTCTTCGGCGCTGAGTTTCTCCTGGCTGAGGATTTCCAGCAGGCGTGCAGCGCTGTAGATACCGTCGTCGAACCCGAACCAGCGTTCCTTGAAGAAGATGTGGCCGCTCATCTCGCCAGCCAGCAGCGCGCCGCTTTCCTTCATCTTCTTCTTGATCAACGAATGACCGGTCTTCCACATTACCGGACGACCGCCGTATTCCTGGATCAGCGGAATCAGGCGGCGTGTGCATTTGACGTCGAAGATGATGTCCGCCCCCGGATTGCGTTTGACCACATCCCGGGCGAACAGCATCAACAGCCGGTCAGGGTATATGACGCTGCCCGCGTTGGTGACGACACCTACGCGATCGCCATCGCCATCGAACGCCAGGCCCAGGTCTGCGCCAGTTTCCTTGACCTTGGCGATCAGGTCCTGAAGGTTTTCCAGCTTGCCCGGGTCAGGGTGGTGATTGGGGAAGTTGCCGTCGACCTCGCAGAACAGCGGAATGACTTCGCAATTGAGCGCGGCCAGCAGCTGCGGCGCAATCACGCCCGCCGCGCCGTTGCCGCAATCGACCACCACCTTGAGGCGACGGGCCAGCACCACATCGTTGATGATCTGGCCCGAATAAAGGTCAAGAATGTCGACTTTGCTGACGCTGCCTTTGCCCGCCGGCAAATTGTTGCGCTTGATGCGATCGTGCAGCGCCGTAATCTGCTCGTTGGCCAGCGTATCGCCCGCGATGACGATCTTGAAGCCGTTGTAGTCCTTGGGGTTGTGGCTGCCGGTCAGCATCACGCCGGTGCGGCCTTGCAGCACGTTGGCGGCGTAGTACAGCGCAGGGGTAGGCACCAGGCCGACATCGCTGACGTGGCAACCACTGTCGTACAGGCCTTTGACCAATTGGGCGACCAGTTCAGGGCCGGACAAGCGTCCGTCGCGACCCACACAGACATGCGGCTCGCCTTGGGCCAGGCTCTGTGCACCCACGGCGCGACCCAGCCAGTAGGCGGTCTCGCCGGTCAGGGTTTCGCCGATGATGCCGCGGATGTCATAGGCGCGGAAAATGGAGTCCGGGAATTCGGGGGCGTAGGAAACGGTACTGCTCATTGCGTGTAATTGCTCCGACTTCGGAAGATCCCAGGATTCATCGAGCAGGTCGATGTCGAGAATGTCGGTGTCTTGAAACAGCGGGTCGGTCAGCTCGGTGTCGTCGGCATCGATTGGCGAAAACACGGCTTTGCTGGTTGCCGAACCGTTGCCCTCAAACGCTTCACCATTGCTGGCCGCAGTGACGGGCTTCGCGGGCTGGTTGCGCAGCGAAAATGCGGCCAGGCTCTGAGCCAGCCCGTTTAGGGCGGGCATGCTCAAGCCGAAAGCTTTGACGGCTTTACCCCCCGAGAGTTCTTGCAGCAGTTGTTCCAGTTGTCGGGCGTCGGCCTTCACCCGGCGCTTGAGCGCGCTTTCGTTCAGGTACAGCCCCAGCAACAGGCTACCCAGCGCGACCAATGCGGCCAGCGCCAGCATCAACGAAGGCGCAGAGGATTGCAGGGCAGGGCCCGGGGTGAAGGTCAGCTTCCAGTTTGGGTAGCCGGTCGGGAAATCCACGGCGCGCCCGCCATCGGCTTGTCCGCGTGTCAGAAAGCTCTGCGCGGTGGCGTCGCCGAATTGCTGGCTGAGCACGATCTGACCGACATCGGCCGGGGCATCTGGCAGCGCGTTGGTCAGGCGTTGCAGCTTGAGGGCGAGCAGCAGGGTGCCATTGACCGGGCCGTCAGCGGCAGCACGCACCGGCGCAACGCTGTAGATCAGCCAGCTGTCACCCACTTTGCGGGCTTCCGGCGCTGGGGTTTCGCCTTTGCTGGCCTTGGCGAGCATGTCCAGCGTGGCGAAGCTGATCGGCAGTGGGCTTTGGTTATCGGGGCTGTTGAAGCCGAGCGGATTGAGGCGCGCACCGACCACGCTGTCGCGATGGTTGAGCTGATTCTGAACGGCGATGATGGCCGCCGGATCATTGCTCAGCAGGGCCTGGGATAGCGAAGGATCGAGCGCCGCGGCCTGGGTGCCAGCATTGATCTGGCGCAACGCTTTGCCAATGGCACCCGCCTGAGCGGTACCCCAGGCTTGAGCCAGTTGGTCCTTCTCCTGCGGCTGGCTGAGCAGGCCGAGCCAGACCAGCACGCCAGCGGCGATCAGGCCGATGAGCGAAGGAATAAGGCCCGGGCTTGCCAGGCTCAGATTGGAGTCCTTGACCGCTACGTCAGTCGTTTCGGGGCGAGGGCTCGCCTTGGCTGTGCGCTTGATGCCTTTCAAACTTGACTCTCCCTGCTGGTACTTCCTGAGACGTTTTATAATCATGGCATCGTGCCATATCGGCTCGCGCTGCGGGCGGAAGATTTACCAGGTCGACCCTCACGCCATCAGTGGCTGCCAGAGTGCCCGAAACCGCCCGCGCCACGCTGGCTTTCGTCGAATTCCTGGACCACTTCAAAGTGCGCCTGCACCACTGGCACCAGCACCAACTGAGCGATGCGCTCGCCGACCGAAATCTTGAAAGCGCTCTGGCCACGGTTCCAGCAGGACACCATCAGCTCACCCTGGTAATCGGAGTCGATCAGGCCCACCAGGTTACCCAGCACGATACCGTGCTTATGGCCAAGGCCTGAGCGCGGCAGAATCAGCGCAGCCAGGCTTGGGTCGGCGATGTATATCGACAGGCCGGTGGGAATCAACAGGGTCTGACCGGGTTCCAGCGTCGTCTCCTCTTTGAGCATGGCGCGCAGGTCCAGACCGGCGGAGCCGGTGGTGGCATAGGCCGGGAGCGGGAATTCGCTGCCAATGCGAGGGTCGAGGATCTTGGCTTGTAGAGCGTGCATACGTGATTAAACCTGGTTCAGACGATCGGCGATAAATGTCACCAGCTGGCGGGCAATCTTGGCCTTGCTGGTTTGGGCGAAGAGCGTTTCCTGCAACGCTCGGTCGATCACGCTGCACGCGTTTTCTTCGCTGTTGAAGCCAATGCTGGGATTGGCGACGTCGTTGGCGATGATCAGGTCAAGGTTCTTGTCCTTGAGCTTGCGTGCTGCGTAGTCGAGCAGGTGTTCGGTTTCGGCGGCGAAACCGACACTGAACGGGCGATCCTCACGTCCGGCGATGGTGGCGAGAATGTCCGGATTGCGGACCATCTGCAGCAACAGGCCATCGCCGGTCGTAGGGTCTTTCTTCAATTTTTGTGTGGCAACCACTTCTGGGCGGTAGTCCGCAACGGCTGCCGAGGCGATGAACAGATCGCAGGGCATGGCTGCTTCACAGGCTGCGAGCATGTCGCGGGCGCTGACGACGTCGATGCGCGACACGCGATCCGGGGTCTGCAGGTTCACGGGGCCAGTGATCAGCGTGACTCGCGCGCCGGCCTCCGTCGCAGCTTCCGCAAGGGCAAAGCCCATTTTTCCGGAGCTGTGGTTGGTGATGTAGCGCACCGGGTCGATGTTTTCCTGGGTCGGCCCTGCGGTGATCAGCACGTGCTTGCCGGTCAGGCTCAGGCGCTGGAAGCAATCGGCAGCCGATTGCGCCAGGTCGTTGGGTTCGAGCATGCGCCCGTAACCCACGTCGCCGCAGGCCTGGCTGCCGCTGGCAGGGCCGAACATGCGAAAGTCGCGACCTTCAAGGGTCTGCAGATTGGCTTGCACGGACGGATCGCGCCACATGGCCTGATTCATGGCCGGGGCAACCGCGACAATAGCATCGGTGGCCAGCACCACGGTGGTCAGCAGGTCATTGGCGATGCCTTGGGCCAGGCGCGCGATCAGGTCGGCGGTGGCAGGTGCGATCAGCACCATGTCAGCCCATTTGGCCAGCTCGATGTGCCCCATGGCCGCTTCGGCGGCGGGGTCCAGTAAGTCCAAATGAACGGGATGGCCGGACAGAGCCTGCATGGTCAGAGGCGTGATGAACTCGGCGCCGCCCTTGGTCATGACGACGCGGACTTCGGCCCCGTGATCACGCAACCGGCGGACCAGTTCGGCGCTTTTATAGGCTGCGATGCCGCCGCCGACGCCCAGAACGATGCGTTTCCGATACAGCCGCTGCATAGGCCTGCCTTTTGGTCGAGTTACACGCGGCAATCTTGTGAGCTCCCAAGGCCCGATCGACGCGTAAAAAAGATGGCTAAGATAGCACAGCGACCGCACGGGAACAGCGGCGCCCACTGACAGGGAGGTGCTATGAGTATTCGTGATTGGCCAGCGGCGGAGCGGCCCAGAGAGAAGCTGCTGGAGCGCGGGGCGGCGAGCCTTTCCGACGCCGAGCTGCTGGCGATTTTCTTACGTACCGGGGTGTCAGGAAAAAGCGCCGTGGACCTGGCCCGTCACCTGCTCAGCCAGTTCGGCAGCCTGCGTGCCTTGCTGGATGCCAACCTTGCGACGTTCAGCCAGGAACTGGGGCTGGGGCCTGCCAAATACGCACAATTGCAGGCCGTTATGGAAATCGCCCGGCGGCACATGGGGGAGGGCTTGCGGCGTGGCTCGGTGCTGAAAAGCCCGACGCAGGTACGCAGCTACCTCAAGGCGCTGCTCCGTCATGAGCCCCACGAGGTGTTCGGTTGTCTGTTTCTGGACAGCAAGAACCGGGTGCAGGCGTTCGAGGCGCTGTTTCACGGCTCGATCAACGTGGCCCATGTGCATGCGCGGCAGGTGGTCAAGCGAGCGCTAGCGCACAATGCGGCGGGGATCATCCTGTGTCACAACCACCCTTCAGGGGTGTGCGATGCCAGTGATGCCGACATCGAACTGACCAAGCATTTGAAAAGCGCGCTGGCGATGGTCGATGTGGTGGTGCTCGATCACGTGATCATTGGCGATGGTGATCCGCTGTCGATGGTGGAGCATGGGTTGATGTAAGGGGGTACGGTGTTGCAATTGCCTGTGGGAGCGAATTCATTCGCGAGAGGCCAGATCACCCGATAAACCCTTGCGGATGTACCACCGTATCGCGAATGAATTCGCTCCCACAGATGTTGTACGTTTTGCCCGTCGTGGTCAGGCGTCTTACTTCACCGTCACCTTGGCAAAGTCCTGGCGTCCAAACGGGCTCACCGCATAACCCAGCACATTCTTGCGAGTCAGCGCGAAGGCCGTTGGGTGCGCCAGTGGCAGCCACAGGGCCTGTTTCTGGATCTGCTCTTGCGCCTGGTGATACAGCTTGCTGCGCTGGGTCTGGTCGGTCACGGCCTTGCCCTGGCTGATCAGTTTGTCCAGGCCTTCGTCGCAATAGCGCGCGAAGTTGGTGCCGGATTTCACCGCCGCGCAGGAGAATTGCGGCGTCAGGAAGTTATCCGGATCGCCGTTGTCGCCCGCCCAGCCCATGAACAGCAGATCGTGCTCGCCGGTCTTGGCGCGGCGAATCAGCTCGCCCCACTCGATCACCTTGATTTCCGCCTTGATGCCGACCGCTGCCAGGTCGTTTTGCAGCAGCTGCGCGCCAGCGCTCGGGTTCGGGTTCAGCAGGCTGCCGGAAGGGCGCGTCCAGATCGTGGTCTTGAAACCGTCCTTCAGGCCGGCCTTGGCCAGCAATTCCTTGGCCTTGGCCACATCATGCTTGTAGCCCGGCAGATCGCTGGCATAGCCCCAGGTATTGGGCGGGTAAGGGCCATTGGCCGCGCGGGCCGAGCCTTCGAATACCGCTTTGAGGTAAGTGTCCTTGTCGAACGCCAGGTTGAGCGCCTGACGCACTTGGGGCTTGTCCAGCGGCGGATGCTGGCTGTTTATCGCCAGGAAGGCGGTCATGAATGCGTCAGTCTTTTCGACCTTCAGGTTCGGATCCTTACCTGCTTCGGTGACATCCAGCGGTTTGGGCGACAGGGCCACCTGGCACTCGTTCTGTTTGATTCGCTGCAGGCGAACGTTGGCGTCCGGAGTGATCGCGTAGATCAGCGTATCGACCGCCGGTTTGCCCGCGAAGTAGTCGGCGTTGGCCTCGTAACGCACCACCGAATCTTTCTGGAAGCGCTTGAAGACAAACGGCCCGGTGCCGATCGGCTGGCTGTTGAGCTTCTCCGGCGTGCCAGCCTTGAGCAGTTGCGCGGTGTACTCAGCAGAATAAATAGAAGCGAAGCCCATGCTCAGCGTGGCGAGGAAGGTCGCGTCCGGGTGGTCCAGCGTGATGCGTACGGTCTTGGCGTCGGGCGCCTCGACCTTCTTGATCAGCGACGGCCATTGCATCGACTGGGCATGAGGGAAACCCTGCGCCGCGACCTTGTTCCACGGGTTGGCCGGATCGAGCATGCGCTGGAAGCTGAACACCACGTCGTCGGCGTTGAAGTCGCGAGTCGGCGTGAAGTAATCGGTGTGGTGGAATTTCACGCCGGAGCGCAATTTGAAGTCATACGTCAGCCCGTCCGGCCAGACGCTCCAGCTTTCTGCCAGGCTAGGGACCAGCTTGCGGGTTTGGGCGTCGTAATCCACCAGACGGTTCATCAGCACGTCGGCCGAGGCGTTGGTGGTGGTGAGCGAGTTGTACTGCACGACGTCGAAGCCTTCGGGGCTGGCTTCCGTGCAAACGCTCAGGCTGGTTGCGGCCTGCGCCATCAATGGCGCGGACAGGGACGCGAGCAACAGGGGTAAAACAGCTAGGCGCATGGCGATTTTCCTTTCAGAGATAGCCCATCTGCCGGCGCAGTCTGGTGAGGGAGTAACCCTAGACCATGCGTTGGCGCAGAACAATCGGTCCGGCACGACGAGTGGTATATTTCCCCTCGCGGCCTGTACTGCTGGCCTTGTCAGCCCGAATGCCCTGAGTTTCTTTCAGGTAATTCGTCGTTTGTGTTGTTGCGTCCAAGGCTTTCTGGTATAAAGCAGCGCTCTTTTCTAGGGGCCCGCTTCCTTCTTCGTAGGTGTGGCCGGTAAGACCCCTGAAGAAACGCGGCGCCTAGCGCCATGACTGAGAGATTAAGCGGCCAACCCATGCCGGGTTGGGCATGTGGTTTTAGAGGGCTGAGGCATGTCGAGAGTATGTCAAGTTACCGGTAAGGGTCCGGTAACCGGGAATAACATTTCCCACGCAAACAACAAAACCCGTCGTCGTTTCCTGCCAAACCTGCAGCATCACCGCTTCTGGGTTGAAGAAGAGAAACGCTTTGTACGTCTGCGCGTATCCGCCAAAGGCATGCGCATCATCGACAAGCGTGGTATCACGGTTGTTCTGGCCGAAATCCGCCGTGCTGGCGCGAAGGTTTAAGGGAGAGCATCATGCGTGAACTGATCCGTTTGATTTCGAGCGCTGGTACTGGTCACTTCTACACGACCGACAAGAACAAGCGCACTACTCCGGACAAAATCGAGATCAAGAAATATGATCCGGTTGTTCGTAAGCACGTGATCTACAAGGAAGGCAAAATCAAGTAATTGATTTTCGTCTTCTACGAAAAAGCCCGCAGCGATGCGGGCTTTTTTGTGGGCGCAGTTCAGGCTTTCTGTTCAAAGACCACATAGATCTTGCGGCACGCCTCCAGCACTTCCCAAGTACCCTGGAAGCCTGCCGGGATCACGAAGCGATCGCCCGCGCGCAGGGTTTTCGCGTTACCCGCTTCATCGCGCAGCACTGACACGCCCTGCACGATCTCGCAGTATTCGTGTTCGGTGTAATTGACCTTCCACTGTCCGACCTCACCTTCCCACACGCCCGCGCTCATCTGGCCGCAAGGGCTGTTGTAGTGGTTGTAGACAGTTTGTCCGGGGTCGCCCTTGAGGATCTTTTCTGCGGCGGGCTTGAATCGCTCTGCGGCGGTGGTGGCTTCGCTGAAGTCGACGATGCTTTCGATACTCATGTCCCTGGCTCCTGAATCGGCGGTGAAAGACTGTTGTTTGATGAGGGGTTTTGCGGATAGTGCCAAATCCTGATGAGCTGCTGTTGAATAAAATGCACGATAAAGCGTCGTTTCTCCTCTTTTTGTCCAATATATTGGAAATTCCGCTGGCGCTGGTTTAGGGTGACGGATGCCTTTGGCCGATCCGGCAGCACGTCAGCTGATGTCCTGCAGCACGGTTCATGAGCGCGAGGGCGCGCATATTCATAAGAGGAGGACGTTTCATGACCACCCTGACTCATGCTGACTGGGAAAAACGCGCCCAGGCTTTGAAGATCGAAGGCCGCGCCTTCATCAATGGTGAATACACCGACGCGGCGTCCGGCGCCAAATTCGATTGCATCAGCCCGGTCGACGGTCGTTTCCTGGCTCATGTTGCCAGCTGTGATGCCGCCGACGCCCAGCGCGCGGTGGAAAACGCCCGCGCAACGTTCAACTCCGGCGTCTGGTCGCGCCTGGCGCCGGTCAAGCGCAAGGCCGCGATGATTCGCTTCGCCGCCCTCATCAAAGAAAACATTGAAGAGCTGGCCCTGCTCGAAACCCTCGACATGGGCAAGCCGATCAGCGACTCCTATGGCATCGACATTCCGGGCTCCGCGCAGGCGTTGAGCTGGAGCGGTGAGGCCATCGACAAGCTGTACGACGAAGTCGCAGCCACCCCGCACGACCAACTGGGCCTGGTGACCCGCGAGCCGATTGGCGTTGTTGCCGCCATCGTGCCATGGAACTTCCCGCTGCTGATGGCCTGCTGGAAACTCGGCCCTGCGCTGTCCTGCGGTAACTCGGTGATACTCAAGCCTTCGGAAAAATCCCCGCTGACTGCCATCCGCGTCGCGCAACTGGCTGTTCAGGCAGGTATCCCGGCCGGCGTGCTCAACGTGCTGCCAGGCTACGGCCACACCGTTGGCAAGGCGCTGGCGCTGCACATGGACGTCGACACTGCCGTGTTTACCGGTTCGACCAAGATCGCCAAGCAACTGTTGGTCTACGCGGGCGAATCGAACATGAAGCGCGTGTGGCTGGAAGCCGGTGGCAAGAGCCCTAACATCGTCTTCGCTGACGCGCCGGATCTGCAAGCCGCTGCCGAATCCGCCGCCAGCGCCATTGCCTTCAACCAGGGCGAAGTCTGCACCGCGGGCTCGCGTCTGCTGGTTGAGCGTTCGATCAAGGACACATTCCTGCCGATGGTGATCGAGGCGCTCAAGGCCTGGAAACCGGGCAACCCGCTGGACCCGTCGACCACCGTCGGCGCGCTGGTGGACACGCAGCAGATGAACACCGTGCTGTCGTACATCGAAGCTGGCCACACCGACGGCGCCAAACTGGTCGCGGGCGGCAAACGCATCATGCAGGAGACCGGCGGCACCTACGTGGAGCCGACGATTTTCGACGGCGTGACCAATGCCATGAAGATCGCTCAGGAAGAAATCTTCGGCCCGGTGCTGTCGGTGCTCACCTTCGACACCGCAGAAGAAGCCGTGCAGATCGCCAACGACACGCCGTATGGCCTGGCCGCTGCGGTGTGGACGTCGGATCTGTCCAAGGCCCACCTGACCGCCCGCGCATTGCGCGCAGGCAGCGTGTGGGTCAACCAGTACGACGGCGGCGACATGACCGCGCCGTTTGGTGGCTTCAAGCAGTCCGGTAACGGCCGCGACAAGTCACTGCACGCGTTCGACAAGTACACCGAACTGAAGGCGACCTGGATCAAGTTGTAAGCAACCGCAGGATTTGACGCCGTAATGGATACCTGTGGGAGCGAATTCATTCGCGATTGGCCGGTACTTCCGATACATCCCTATCGAATGTAAAACCGCATCGCGAATGAATTCGCTCCCACAGGGGGTAATCCACTGAATCCAGATATTCAGCCGCAGCTTTCAGCACAGCCGGGCTCCCGAAAAGGCCCGGCTGTGTTGTCTCATCCCTTTGAGCCACAGGAGCGTGGTGATGCGTTGGGGTACCTATTTTGCAGTGCTGTCGTCCGTATTGAGCGTCGGTCTGGCGCTGGGCGCGAGCATGCCGCTGGTGTCGTTGCGCCTTGAAGCCTGGGGCTACGGCGCCTTTGCCATTGGTGTGATGGCGGCAATGCCAGCCATTGGCGTATTGCTGGGCGCAAGCCTGGCGAGCCGTCTGGCGTCGATGCTCGGCACTGCGAACCTGATGCGCTTGTGCCTTTGGGGCGGGGCGATTTCCGTAGGGCTACTGGCCCTGCTGCCCAATTACTGGATCTGGCTGGTGTTGCGCTTGATGCTGGGCGTGATTCTGACCATGGTCTTCATTCTGGGCGAAAGCTGGATCAACCAACTGGTCACCGAAAACCTGCGCGGCAAGCTGGTCGCGCTGTACGGCAGTTGTTATGCCCTTAGCCAGCTGGGCGGTCCGTTGCTGCTTGGCGTCATCGGCACCGAGCACGATTACGGCTTCTGGGTCGGTACCGGGTTGCTGGCGCTCTCGCCCTTTCTGCTGCTCGGCCGCACGGGAGCACCCAGCGCCGAAGCCAGCCACGTGTCGTTAAGCGATCTCGGCGGGTTCTGTCAGCAACTGCCTGCGATCGCGTGGGCCATCGCCCTGTTCGCAGGTTTTGAAGCGATGATTCTGACGCTGTTGCCGGTCTACTGCCTGCAACAAGGCTTCACCCCGGAAGTGGCGTTGGCGATGGTCAGTACAGTGGTGGTCGGCGATGCGTTGTTGCAACTGCCGATCGGAGCGCTGGCCGACAAAATCTCACGCCGCCGCCTGTTTTCCGGTTGCGCAGCTGCTTTGATGGTGTCGAGCCTGGCAATTCCAGTGCTGGTGGACACGATGGCGATCTGGCCGCTGTGGGTGCTGTTCGGCGCCAGTGCGGGCGGGCTGTTCACCCTGTCGTTGATTCTGATCGGCGAACGTTATCGCGACGATGCGCTGGTGAGGGCCAATGCCCATGTCGCGCAGCTTTGGGGCATCGGTTGCTTGCTCGGGCCGCTGGCGGCCGGTGCGGGCAGTCAATGGATCAGCGGTCAGGCTCTGCCGTTGCTGATGGCAGCGGGTGCATTCGGGTTGGTGATTCTTGCGCGTCGCCCGCAAGCGTTCGGCGTGCAGGCGGTGGCGGCTTAAAGCATCCGCTCAAGGCCTACGGCGCTGCTGAACCAGGCGTTCAGTCGGCGCCACCAGTCGCCGGGTTCTTTGTACAGCGTGTGAATCTTGCCGTTGTCCTCAGTGACCCAGACCACGCGATCATTCTCAAGCTTGGCCTGGTAGCTGATCGCAGGCGCCATACCCTGCAGCGCCAGTTCGCGCAGGTATTCGGTCAGTTCGGGGCTGTCGACCAGCACGCCGACCTCGGTGTTCCACAGTACCGAGCGTGGGTCGAAGTTGAATGAGCCGACGAAAATCTTCTGTCGATCAAAGATCATCGCCTTGCTGTGCAGGCTCGATTCGGAGCCGCCCTTGAGCATCTTGGTGCGCAGGAAGCGCGGCCCGCTGCCTTGCGCATTACTCGGATCACCCGGCTGCCGGCGCAGTTCGAACAGCTTGACCCCATGTTCCAGCAGCGCCTTGCGGTAGGGCGCGTAACCGCCGTGGACCGCAGGCACGTCTGTGGCTTCCAGCGAGTTGGTCAGCAGGCTTACGGACACGCCTTTGTCGGAAAGGCCCGTGAGGTACGTCAGACCTTGCTGACCTGGCACGAAGTAGGCTGAGATCATCATCAGCTCCTGATGCACGTGAGCCAGGTCCGGGCTCAACTGCGTAGTCAGCAGCAGGTGCGGATCGGGCTCGCCCCGCGACAAAACCTTGGTCGGCGCATCCCACAAGGCTTGGTTGTGCGCCCAGATCAGCTCGTTGAGCCACGTCTTCATGCGCGGTTGGGTCTTGTAGGCCATCAGACGCTCGTACAGCGCTTTCTTCTCGATGTGAGCCTGTTCCAGTGAAGCATCCAGACGCTGACGGGCTTCGGCGAGGTCCTTCATGTCCGGGGGCCAGTAGATGAAGTCGTCGACCGGCTTGCTCAGGGTGCTGTTCCAGTACTGGTCGAAGCTATGGCTCAGCTGTTCGGCGACCGGCCCGACGCTGAGCATGTCGACATCGGTGAAATTCAGGTTCGGTTCGGCGTCGAAGTACTCGTCGCCCAGATTGCGCCCCCCGACGATGGCCACGGCGCTGTCGGCCAGCCACAGTTTGTTGTGCATGCGTCGGTGTTGCTGAGACAGGTTGAACAGCCGCCCCAGCGAGCGCGTCGCGCCGGTGCTGCGGCCCAGATTAAGGGGGTTGAACAGGCGAATCTGAATGTTCGGGTGCGCGGCGAGGGTGGCGATGACCTCGTCCAGGCCATCGCTGGTGGTGTCGTCCAGCAGAATGCGCACGCGCACGCCGCGATCGGCGGCCTTGAGCAATTCGTCGATCAGTGCACGGGTGCTGAGGCCGTCGTGGACGATGTAGTACTGCAGATCGAGGCTGGTCTTGGCGTTGCGGATCAGCTCGGCGCGGGCCATGAAGGCTTCGGTGCTGTTGGGTAGCAGGCGAAAGCCCGAGCGACCCTCATAAGGCTTGGCCTGAGCCAGGATCGAACGGCCAAACGGCGAGGCTGACGCCGGGACTGCCTGGCTCGGCCCATCCTGCTGCGACGGCGTGTTCGCGCACCCGCTGACGGCGAGGGCAAAGGCCAGAAACAATGGTATTGCCCAATTATTCGTCAACGCCGCTATCCAGAAATCGCACCATGGCGATATGACCGCACTTTCGGCAAAAGGTTAACTCAGGCCTGTCCGCTTTCCGCCATCAGTCGCGCGGCTGCTTCGCCGACTTTACGCACGGCGGCTTCGATTTGCGGCGTCGGCTTGGCGGCAAAATTCATGCGCAGGCAGTTTCTGTATTTGCCCGAGGCCGAAAAAATGCTGCCCACGGCAATCTGTACACCCTGGCCTTCAAGCGCGCGGTTCAGGCGCAAGGAGTCGAAATCTTCATTGAATTCCACCCACAGCATGAAGCCACCTTGCGGGCGACTGACGCGGGTTCCCTCCGGAAAGTAGCGCGTCACCCAGTCGGTCATCAGGTCGCGGCTGCGCTGATACTGCCCGCGCATGCGCCGCAGATGCGGCTCGTAATGCCCGGCCTGCAAAAACTCGGCGATTGCGAGTTGCGGCTGGGTCGCGGTGGAGCCGGTGCTGATGTATTTCATGTGCAGCGCCCGGTCTAAGTAGCGTCCTGGCGCTACCCAGCCGACACGCAGCCCTGGAGCCAGGGTCTTGGAGAACGAGCTGCAAAGCAGGACGCGTCCGTCCTCGTCGAAAGATTTGATCGTGCGCGGGCGAGGGTAGGTGTACGACAGGTCGCCATACACATCGTCTTCGATGATCGCCACGTCAAAGCGCTGCGCCAGAGTGAGCAGGGCGCGTTTGCGGTCCTCGGGCATGTTGTAGCCCAACGGGTTATTGCAGCTGGGCGTCAGCTGTATGGCCTTGATCGGCCACTGCTCCAGCGCCAGTTCCAGCGCATCGAGGCTGATGCCGGTCAAGGGGTCGGTGGGGATTTCCAGCGCCTTCATTCCCAGCCCCTTCAAGGCCTGCATGGCTCCGTGAAAGCTCGGCGAATCCACTGCCACGATGTCGCCGGGCTGGCAGATCGAGCGGATGCTCACGGCCAGCGCTTCCTGAGCGCCTGTGGTGATGACCAGATCGTCTGCATCGACGCGGGTGCCCGAATCCAGCAGGAGGCGCGCGATCTGTTCTCGCAGGCTCTCGGTGCCATGAATGTTGTCGTAATACAGCCCCGGCATGTCCTGACGGCGGCTGATCTTGCCCAAGGCCTGGGTCAGCGGGCGTAGCGTCGGGCTGGTGATGTCCGGCATTCCGCGCGCGAGCTGAATCACATCCGGGCGAGGGGCGGCGCGGGCCAGTTCCAGCACCTGGTCCCATTGAGATATATCCACCGGGCGTTGAGCAGGGCGTCCTACAGCGGGGAGGGCCGGGGTCTTGCGACTGGTGGGAACAAAATACCCGGACTTGGGCCGTGGCGACGCCAGGCCGTTGTCTTCCAGCAACCGATAGGCCTGCTGCACGGTGCTCAGGCTGACCCCGTGCTCGACGCTCAACGCCCGAACCGACGGCAGTCGGTCGCCGGGGCGATAGAAGCCGTTTTCGATGCGTGTGCCCAGCAACTCAGCAAGATTGACGTAGAGGGTCATGGCGTACTCCCGCACAGTGTCGCGTCGATGTGACCGATACAGATGTGGCGAAAATACAGCATTCAGGCATCGCTGTGCTTAATCTGTATGCAAAAAATACGAATTCTTTGGATCTGTAATGGTTTTCCATACAGACGCATCATGGAGTCACTCGAAACCCATGATGAGGTGTCTGCAAATGAGCGGGATAAGCGATGTTCGGTTAACGCTGTATGCACGGGAACTGGTGGAAGGGCAGCAGGCCACGGTGCGGGTCAACGCGCCTGAAGGCCTGAGCGTGTGGGGGTTGTTTCAGCATCGGCGCAGGACCCGGCGTGCACTGCTGGGGCTGACGGATGATCAGCTGCGCGATATTGGCCTGAGTCATGAACAGGCGCGTTGTGAAGGGATGAAGCCGTTTTGGAGGGATTGATGCGTCATCGGATGCACGCAAACTACCCGGTGGGAGTGAGTTCATTCGCGAAAGGCCCGTACATCCGATGGAGATTCATCGGCTGTCGCACCGATTCGCGAATGAATTCGCCCCTACAGTTTCGACAGGCGTTACGCCCATTCCTTCATTCGATGCCACAACATGCCCAGCGCCAACAATGGCGACCGCAGATGCTTGCCGCCCGGGAAGGTGATGTGCGCAATCCTGGCAAACAGCTCGAAACCGCCGCTGTGCTGACCGCTGATGGCCTCACCCAACAACTTGCCCGCCAAGTGCGTGGCGTTCAAACCATGGCCTGAATAGGCCTGCGCGTAAAACACATTAGGGTGCTCTTTGAGACGCCCGATCTGCGGCAACCGGTTAGCGCCGATGCCGATCATGCCGCCCCACTGAAAATCGATCTTCACGTCCTTGAGCTGCGGGAACACCTTGAGCATTTTCGGCTGCATGTACGCGCCGATGTCCTGCGGGTCGCGGCCGGAGTAGTGGCAGGCGCCGCCGAACAATAGGCGTCGATCCGCCGAAAGTCGGAAATAATCCACCGCCACGCGCTGGTCGCACATCGCGGTGTTGCGCGGCAACAGTTGCTGCGCGAGGGCTTCGCTCAAGGGTTCGGTGGCAATGATGTAGCTGCCTGCGGGCAGGACCTTGCCGCTCAGCGTCGGGTCGAGGTCGTTTAGATAAGCGTTGCAACCGAGCACCAGCGTTTTGGCGCGGACCATGCCGTGGGCGGTGTACACCTTCACTTGCGGGCCGTACTCCAGACGGGTTACGGCCGAATGTTCGAACAGCTGCACACCAAGGGATTGCGCGACACGGGCCTCGCCCAACGCCAGGTTGAGCGGGTGGAGATGCCCCGAGCCCATGTCGAGCAAGCCGCCTGCGTAGTTGCCTGAATCGATCACGCTATGCAGGTTATCGGGGCCAATCAACTGCAGCTCGTGTCGATAACCCAGCTCGCGCAATTCGTCGACATCTTCGGCGAAACCGTCGAACTCCTTGGGCTTGTTGGCGAGATCGCAGTAGCCCCAGGTCAGGTCGCAGTCGATTTGATACTTTTCGACGCGCTGGCGCACGATGTCGACCGCTTCTAGCCCCATGAGCTTGAGCTCACGTACACCTTCGTCGCCGATCTGGTCGCGAAAACGCTCGACATGATGACCCGCGCCGCGAATCAGCTGCCCGCCATTGCGCCCGCTTGCGCCCCAACCGATCTTGTGCGCCTCCAGCAGCGCAACGCTCAGGCCGCGCTCTGCCAGCTCGATGGCGGTGTTCAGCCCTGAAAAGCCGCCACCGACCACGCAGACATCCACCGTTATTTCGCCTGCAAGGGCCGGATAATCGGGCTGGGTGTGGCTGCTGGCCGCGTAATAAGAAGCAGCGTGGCGGGAGGCATTCATGCAGTGGTCTCAGGCGGGGCTGTTTGGAAAATTTTACGGAGGGTAGCGGGGTGGGCAGACAGGGGCAAGGTATCTGGACGTTGAGCGACACAGTGCTACAGATCAACCTGTGGGAGCGAATTCATTCGCGAGAGGCCGGTACATGCAACCATTATGTGCCGTCTATACCATCGATTCGCGAATGAATTCGCTCCCACAGGTCGGAGTATGGCGGGGCTTGCCTGTTGGTCTGTGATTCACTTGGGGCACTATGACGCCTTTCACAGGGGAATCTCACGCCATGAGCTGCAACAGCCAGAAAATCCGCGATTTGCGGCGGCAGATTCCGTCGTTTGAATGCGTGCCGGGCTGCCACGATTGCTGCGGGCCGGTCACCACCTCATCTGAAGAGATGGCCCGCCTGCCGCGTAAATCCGCCGCCGAGCAGCAAGCCGCGCTCAACGAGCTGAACTGCGTGCATCTGGGGCCCAACGGTTGCACGGTTTACGAGGAGCGCCCGCTGATCTGTCGCCTGTTCGGCACCACGCCCACCCTGCCATGCCCCAATGGGCGCCGTCCCGAAGTGTTGATTCACCCGCGCGTCGAGAAACAGATTCACGCCTTCATTGCGTCGACGCGTCAGGTGTTGGTGTAAGCGCTCACTCCGGAATCGGCAAATTCAGACTCTCTTTCACTTCTTCCATCACGATATAGCTCTTGGATTCGCGCACATGGGGCAGCTTGAGCAGGATGTCCCCCAGCAGCTTGCGGTACGAGGCCATTTCGGAAATCCGCGCCTTCACCAGGTAATCGAAATCCCCTGACACCAGATGACACTCCAGCACGTGGGGCAATTTGAGGACCGCTCGGCGGAATTCCTCGAAAGTGTCACCTGATTTGTAGTCCAGGCTGATCTCCACGAACACCAGCAGACTAGCCTTGAGGTTCTGTGGGTTAAGACGGGCGTTGTAACCCATGATGATGCCTTCGCGTTCCAGTCGGCGCACCCGCTCCGTACACGGCGTGGTAGACAGGCCGACGCGTTCTCCCAGCTCCGTGAACGAGATTCTTCCGTCGTTTTGCAGGATGCGCAGGATGTTGCGGTCGATCTTGTCCAGTTCGCGTTTCGACTGGTGTTGGGTGCGCATAATCTGACCCCCTCTTGCTAAACCGTTTGTTGTCGAGAAATACCGCCGAATATAGGCGTTTATATAGTGAAAAGCACTGCCCGCGGCTTCATATACTGCGCACATCCTTGCTTAAAACTTTAAAACGTCAGCGGATATCCGCGATGAGGAAATCAACATGCGCGTTCTGGTCCTTGGAAGTGGCGTAATCGGTGTTACCAGTGCTTATTACCTGGCTCGCGCGGGTTTCGAGGTGACAGTCGTCGACCGTCAGCCAGCCGCTGCCCTGGAAACCAGTTTCGCCAACGCCGGCCAGGTTTCGCCGGGTTATGCCTCGCCATGGGCTGCGCCGGGTGTACCGCTCAAGGCCATCAAATGGCTGCTGCAGCGCCACGCGCCGCTGGCGATCAAAGCGACCGGCGACATCGATCAATACTTGTGGATGGCGCAAATGCTGCGCAACTGCACGCAAAGTCGTTATGCGGTGAACAAGGAGCGCATGGTTCGTCTGTCCGAGTACAGCCGCGACTGCCTCGATGAATTGCGCGCCGAGACCGGTATTGCCTACGAAGGCCGGAGCCTGGGTACTACGCAACTGTTCCGCACCCAGGAACAACTGGATAACGCCGCCAAGGACATCGCCGTGCTCGAACAGGCCGGTGTGCCCTACGAAGTGCTCGACCGCGAAGGCATTGCCCGCGTCGAGCCTGCCCTGGCCTGCGTCAGCAACATTCTCAGCGGGGCACTGCGTCTGCCCAATGATCAGACCGGCGACTGCCAACTGTTCACCACCCGCCTGGCCGAGATGTGTGTGAAGTTAGGCGTTGAATTCCGTTTCGGCCAGTCCATCGAGTCCATTGACTTCGCCGGTGACCGGATCAACGGCGTGCGCGTCAACGGCAAGCTGGAAACCGCCGACCGCTACGTGCTGGCGCTGGGCAGCTACTCGCCGCAATTGCTCAAGCCGCTGGGCATCAAGGCCCCGGTTTACCCGCTCAAGGGCTACTCGCTGACCGTGCCGATCACCCACCCGGACATGGCGCCAACCTCGACCATTCTCGACGAAACCTACAAGGTCGCGATCACCCGTTTCGACAACCGCATTCGCGTCGGCGGCATGGCCGAGATCGCCGGGTTCGACCTGTCGCTGAACCCTCGTCGGCGCGAAACGCTGGAGATGATCGTCAACGATCTCTATCCTCGCGGCGGTGATCTGAGCGAGGCCAG
Source organism: Pseudomonas sp. GW821-FHT02A11 (assembly GCF_059421985.1). NCBI lineage: Bacteria > Pseudomonadati > Pseudomonadota > Gammaproteobacteria > Pseudomonadales > Pseudomonadaceae > Pseudomonas > Pseudomonas sp. GW821-FHT02A11. The sequence continues at coordinate 162,357 of NZ_JBWKWB010000006.1, read as the reverse complement.
TTTCTGGACCGGCCTGCGCCCGACCACTCCCGACGGTACGCCGATCGTGGGCGCCACGCCGTATCGCAACCTGTTCCTCAATACCGGCCACGGAACATTGGGCTGGACCATGGCCTGCGGCTCCGGTCGTTTGCTGGCCGACCTGATCGCACGCAAAAAACCGCAGATCAGCGCCGAAGGCCTCGATATTTCACGCTATGGAAGTTCCAAGGAGATCGCCAAACATGTCAGTACTGCGCCAGCTCACCAATGAACGCATGAGCCAAGTCGTCGTCCACAACGGCACCGTGTATCTCGCCGGGCAAGTGGCTAACGATCTGAATGCGGGAATCGAGCAACAGACCCGCGAGGTGCTGGGCAATATCGAGCGTCTGCTGGATCTTGCGGGCACCGACAAGACTCGCCTGTTGTCGGTGACGATCTACCTGAATGACATCGGCGCACACTTCGCCACCATGAACGGCATCTGGGACACCTGGCTGGCAAAAGGGGTCGCGCCCGCCCGTGCCACCGTCGAGGCGAAAATGGCCGCGCCGAACGTGCTGATCGAGATGTCGGTTATCGCTGCACTGCCTTAACGCCTCACCTGTAGGAGCGCGCTTGCCCGCGAATGCGGTCTGTCTGGGACGGATTTTTCGCCTGACACACCGCACATCGCGGGCAAGCGCGCTCCTACAGTTCAAAAAACTCTCAGACTAGAAGCCCCACCATGCGTCCAGCCCGCGCCCTCATCGATCTTCAGGCCCTGCGCCACAACTACCAACTGGCCCGCCAAACCACGGGCGCCAAGGCCCTTGCCGTGATCAAGGCCGATGCCTACGGTCATGGCGCTGTTCGTGTGGCGCAGGCGCTGGAAAACGAAGCCGACGGCTTTGCGGTGGCTTGCATTGAAGAGGCGCTGGAGCTGCGTCAGGCCGGTATTCGCGTGCCGGTGCTGCTGCTGGAAGGCTTTTTCGAGGCCGATGAACTGGCGCTGATCGTCGAGCACGACTTCTGGTGTGTGGTGCATTCGCTGTGGCAGCTGGAAGCCATCGAGCAAACCCATGTCGGCAAACCGCTGAACATCTGGCTGAAAATGGACTCGGGCATGCACCGCGTCGGCATTCATCCTGCTGAATATCAGGCTGCCTACCAGCGCCTTCTGGCCAGCGGCAAAGTGGCAAAAATCGTGCTGATGACCCACTTCGCTCGTGCCGACGAGCTGGGCAGCGCACGGACCGACGAGCAAGTGGCGGTTTTTCAGGCCGCCCGCGAAGGGCTTGCAGCGCAGGTCAGCCTGCGCAACTCGCCGGGCGTGATGGGTTGGCCGAATGTGCCCAGCGATTGGGTTCGCCCCGGCATCATGCTGTATGGCGCGACGCCATTCGATCAGCCTCAGTCGGTAGCCGATCGCCTGCAGCCGGTCATGACGCTGGAATCCAGTGTCATCTGCGTGCGTGAGTTACCTGCCGGGGAGCCTGTCGGCTATGGCGGCGCGTTCGTCGCTGAGCGCGATATGCGCATCGGTGTGGTGGCAATGGGGTACGCCGACGGCTATCCGCGCCAGGCGCCGACCGGTACCCCCGTAATGATCGACGGCCAGCGCAGCCAGTTGCTGGGCCGGGTGTCGATGGACATGCTGTGTGTCGATCTGACGAACGTGCCAGGCGCAGGCCTGGGCAGTCGCGTCGAATTGTGGGGCAAAAACGTACTTGCCAGCGATGTTGCGGCCAGCGCCGGCACCATCCCGTATCAAATCTTCTGCAACCTAAAACGCGTGCCAAGGCTCTATTCCGGGGCCTGACCGTTTCCCTTCCTGCAGACCGCGGCGACTATCGTTCGCCGCCAGTCCCCTCGCCAATCCTGTCGCCTGCTCAAGTGTTGTAAATACTGAACGCTGTTGCCATCATGGCGACCACGTGACCGTGCTTGACTACCAGGAGGACCCCCGCATTGGACGTCGGTGAACGACTGCAATCCATTCGCAAATTAAAAGGTCTGTCGCAACGTGAACTCGCCAAAAGAGCGGGCGTGACCAACAGCACCATTTCCATGATCGAGAAGAACAGCGTCAGCCCCTCGATCAGTTCCCTGCGCAAAGTGCTGGGCGGCATTCCGATGTCCATGGTGGAGTTCTTTTCCGAAGAGCTCGAACCCGAAAACTCGACCCAAGTGGTGTACAAGGCCAGCGAGCTGATCGATATCTCGGACGGCGCCGTCACCATGAAACTGGTCGGCAAGTCTCATCCGGACCGGGCGATTGCTTTTCTGACCGAGGTCTACCCGCCGGGCGCCGACACCGGCGAAGAGATGCTGGTTCACGAAGGTGAGGAGACCGGCATTCTGGTCGAAGGTCGCCTGGAGCTTGTCGTCGGCATCGATACCTATGTGCTCGAAGCAGGCGACAGCTACTATTTCGAAAGCACCCGACCCCATCGCTTCCGCAATCCGTTCGACGTCCCGGCGCGCCTCATCAGTGCCGCCACGCCCGCGAATTTCTGATCAGCGACACCCTCCCACCTGCACCCGCAGGTGGGCTGAAGGACACGCCCGAAGCCCAAGGTCGCCGCACTGACGCCGTATCGCTCAGCGATCCTGCGGCCGACGGGCTACCCGCTATACTTTCGCAACCTGCGGCTTACCTTGACCGCAGCTGCGTTATAGCCACCATGAGGGTGAAAGCGTGAACCAGACTAATAAGATCCTCGCTGCCGTCGCACTGCTTGCCTGGTGGGTATTCGCTGCCCAGGCCTCCACTCAAGACGATCTCGCCAAGCGGCTCGAGCCGGTCGGACAGGTCTGCGTTCAAGGCAAGGAATGTCCAGGAATGGACGTCGCTGCCACGGCGGGCGGAGGAGGGGGCGCGAAGTCCCCGGACGACGTGATCGGCAAACACTGCAACGCCTGCCACGGCACTGGTCTGCTGGGCTCGCCGAAAATCGGTGACAGCGCTGACTGGGGCAAGCGCGCCAAGGAGCAGGGCGGCGTCGATGGCCTCTTGGCCAAGGCCATCACCGGCATCAACGCCATGCCTCCCAAGGGCACCTGCGCCGACTGCTCGGATGACGAGCTGAAGGGCGCGATCAAGAAAATGTCGGGACTGTAACGCGCCTCGGGACATCACCAGAAACGAGGCTCTATGTTCAGAAAATTGCTGCTGCTTGCCGGGCTTTCGTTGCTGATGTTCGCGGGCTTGGCCAACGCGACGATGCGCTGCGGTACAGCTCTGATCAGCCTGGGGGACACTGCGAGCGTGGTCCGTGAAAAATGCGGGGCGCCAGACAAGAGCGAAGAGCAAATGCCCGTGCTAAGAAGTGGCAGCGCACGGCCTTTCAATTCAGCAAAAATCAGCTTGTGGGTCTATGGCCCGCGCAATGGCGCCTTTCAGCACCTGAAATTCATTGAAGACAAGCTGGTGGCGATCGACACCCGGCGAGATTGATCGGCGCGCTGCAGCGGTCTGTGTTCAGAATCAAACCCCGTGCAGCAATTCCCCTCCACTTTCGGTCCAAGCTCCATCGAACAACAATCAGGAGAGGCCGGATGCCGCATTCCTGCTCGATCGAGCAAGCCGTCGATCATGTACTGGCCGAGTTGCCCTCGCACATCCGCATGGGCATGCCGCTGGGGCTGGGCAAGCCCAATCGCTTTGCCAATGCGCTGTACAACCGCATCAAAGCCCTGCCGGACCGACAGCTGACGATCTACACCGCGCTGTGCCTGGGGCGCCCGAAGCCGGGTGATGGCTTGCAGGGGCGCTTTCTCGAACCCTTTCTGGAACGCGTGTTCGGCGACTATCCCGAGCTGGATTTCCTCGCGGACCTGCACAAAAGCAACCTGCCGCCCAACGTTCACGTCGAGCAATTCTTCATGCAGCCCGGCAGCCTGTTGGGCAGTGCTCAGGCTCAACAGGATTACGTCAGCAGCAACTACAGCCACGCCGCGCGGGACATCAACGCCAGCGGCCTGAACCTGATCGCGCAGCTGGTAGCCCATGATGCGGAACGCCCTGACCACCTGAGCCTGAGCTGCAACCCCGACATCACCCTCGACCTGCTGCCGATGCTGGAAAAGCGTCGCGCGGCGGGGGAGCCCATTCTCGTGCTGGGCCATGTTCATGCGGATTTGCCCTACATGCCAGGCGACGCCGAGGTAAGCGTCGGCACTTTCGACCTGCTGATCGAGTACGAAGAGCGCAGCACGTTGTTCTCGACGCCTAACATGCCGGTGGGCTTTCAGGATCATTTTATCGGTCTGTATGCCAGCACGTTGGTGCGTGATGGCGGCACGTTGCAGATCGGTATCGGCTCGATGGGCGATGCGCTGACGGCTGCGCTGCTGGCGCGTCAGGCCGACAACGAAACCTATCGTGCGTGTCTGGCCGAACTGGACGGGATTTCCACCTGGAAACCGCTGATCGAGAACGAAGGCGGGGTCATGCCCTTTGCCGAAGGACTGTACGGGTGCAGCGAAATGCTGGTCAACGGCCTGCTGGTGCTGCTCGATGCCGGGATAATCCGACGCAAGGTCTACCCCGATGCCGCGCTGCAAAAGCTGGCCAATGCCGGGGAACTCGACGAGTCGATTCACAGCAACGGCGTGCTGATTCACGGCGGGTTTTTCCTGGGGCCACGCAGCTTCTATGAACGCTTGCGCGAATTCACCCCCGCGCAGATGGCGCAGATCAACATGACCGCCATCAGCTACATCAACGAGCTGTACGGCGACGAAACCCTCAAACGCCTGCAACGGCGTGATGCGCGCTTCATCAACAGCGCGTTTACCGTCACGCTGCTGGGGGCTGCGGTCTCGGATCAGCTGGCGGACGGGCGCGTGGTCAGCGGTGTGGGCGGGCAGTACAACTTCGTCGCGCAGGGGCACGCGCTTGAGGGGGCGCGTTCGATCCTGATTTTGCGCAGCTGGCGAGAATCGGGGGGCGAGGTCAGTTCGAACATCGTCTGGGAGTACGCCCACACGACGATTCCCAGGCATCTGCGCGACATCGTCATCACTGAGTACGGTATCGCCGATCTGCGCGGCAAGACCGACGCCGCTGTGATCGAAGCCTTGCTCAACATCACCGACTCACGCTTTCAGCCTGCTCTGATCGATCAGGCGCAGAAGGCCGGCAAGCTGCCCAAGGGCTTTCGTCTCGATCCGTTGTTCAGCCAGAACACACCGGAGCGGCTGAAGGAGATTCGCGAGCAGTTTGCGTCGTTGTTCATCGAATACCCGCTGGGCAGCGATTTCAGCGTTGAGGAGCGGGACCTGCTGCGCGCGCTCAACTGGCTCAAAAGCAAGTTCAAGCTCACCGAGCTGATCGACTTGGGCAAGGCGACCCTCGAAGCGCCGGAGCCGCGCACGTTCCCCGAACATCTGCGCAGAATGGGGCTGGATGATCCGCAGGGGTTGCGCGAGGAGTTGTATCAGCGGCTGTTGCTGGCGGGGCTGCAGGCAACAATTTAGGTTGTCGGCATCATGCAAGACCTCTGTGGGAGCGAATTCATTCGCGAGGCCTGTACAGCCGATACATATGTGTCGGATGCACTCCCGTCTCGCGAATGAATTCGCTCCCACAGGTATTCGCTCCCACAGGTATTTCAATCTCACAAGGGGATGTGGGGTATCAGAACAGGGTCTTGATGACCAGCAACGCCGCTGCGCAGAATCCGGTGATGGCAAACAACTGCTGCAATCGAGGCCCTGCCAGAAACCGCGCGACTTGCCGCCCTGCCATCAAGCCCACGACAGCACCCACGGCGAAGGGCATGCCCACGGCCCAGTGCATCACGCCGCTGACGCTGGCGCTGATCACGCTGCCGGTGGACACCAGCGCGATCACCGCCAGGGAGGTGGCGACGATGCTTTTGATGTCCAGATCGGTGTAGCGCGTCAGCGCCGGAATGATCACGAAGCCGCCGCCAACGCCCAGCAGCCCTGACAGCAATCCTGACAGCACGCCCGTGATCGCCAGAGAACGGGCGCAGGGTAGGGTCCAGCGCAGGCGACCTTCCAGAGGGTTGAGCACGCACGGCAGGAAATCCGCGCGATCCGGCGATTTGCCGTGATGCAGTTCGTGCGCGGCCTTTCGATAGATGCGTGCGCAGGCGTACAACAGCACCAGCGAAAACCCTAGCGCCAGCGGCGTGTTGGGCAGTTGATGGGCCAACCACAGCCCCAGCGGGGTGAAACAGATACCGATGCCGGCAATGAACAACGCTGCGCGATAGCGCACGATGCCCTGACGCAAGCCCAGCAGCGCACCTACCGCAGCGGCGAGACCGACTGCCAGCAGGCCGACCGGCGCCGCCTCGACCATCGACAGGCCCAGGCCGAACACCAGCAACGGCACCGCCAGAATCCCTCCGCCCGCGCCAGTCAGCGCGAGTACAGCTCCAATGATCGTACCGAGGCCGGCTCCGATCAGTTCGTGTTCAGTCATATGGTGTAACGCGCCTTTAGCTGTTCCCTGTGGGAGCGAATTCATCCGCGAGAGGGCGGAACATCCGACACATCTCCATCAGACCTACAATTTTTCGTCGGAATGCCGCCCAGAATGAATTCGCTCCCACAGGAGATGTGGCGTGAAGGCCCGGTTCACAACGCATTGATCGGAATCTTCAGATAGCGCACGCCATTGTCTTCGGGCTCCGGCATGTGGCCGCCGCGCATGTTGATCTGCACCGAGGGCAGGATCAGCACTGGCATGTCCAGGGTCGCGTCGCGTTCCTCGCGCATTTGCACGAAGGCCTCTTCACCGATGCCCTCGCGGATATGGATGTTGTTGGCGCGCTGCTCGGCGACGGTGGTCATGTACATCAGCTCACGGCCGTTGGGCAGGTAGTCGTGGCACATGAACAGACGGGTCTGCGGCGGCAGGCTAAGGATCTTGGCGATCGAGCGATACAGCACGCGGGCATCGGCGCCGGGGAAATCGCAGCGGGCCGTGCCGTAATCGGGCATGAACAGCGTGTCGCCCACGAACGCCACAGTTTCGCCTTCGACTTCGATCAGGTAGGTCATGCACGCCGGCGTGTGCCCCGGGGTATGCATGGCCCTGGCCTGCAGCGAGCCGATCTGGAAGTGCGCATCGTCTTCCAGCAGGCGGTCGAACTGGCTGCCATCGCGGGCGAACTCGCCCTTGGCGTTGAACAGCGTGCCGAACACCTTCTGCACCCGCGTGATGTGGCTGCCGATGGCGACCGTGCCGCCGAGCTGCTCCTTGAGGTAGGCCGCAGCGGAGACATGGTCGGCGTGGACATGGGTTTCCAGAATCCACTCCACCGAAACCCCCAGCTCACTCACCCGGGCGATCAGTTTGTCGGCCGATTCGGTTCGCGTGCGCCCGGATTTGGGATCGTAGTCCAGCACGCTATCGATCACGGCCGCCTTGAGGGTCGAACGGTCGGTCACCAGGTAGCTGATGGTCGAGGTCTGCGGGTCGAAGAACGCTTCAACGCTCAGTTTTTCGCCGATGTTCATAAGCTGTCTCCGTTTCTTTGCTGCCTGCTGTAGGAGCGCGCTTGCCCGCGAACGCGGTGTGTCAGATACGTTGATGCGACTGATCGACCGCTGTCGCGGGCAAGCGCGCTCTCACAAGGGTTTACTCCACGAATGTCACCTTACCGTTGGCCAGGGACTTCACCCGCGCCAGCGATTCCACACGATAACCCTGCGCGTCCAGCTCGGCGCGGCCGCCCTGGAACGACTTCTCGATCACGATGCCGAGCCCGGCGACGCTGGCGCCGGCCTGTTTGATGATCGAGATCAGCGCCTGGGACGCCTTACCGTTGGCCAGGAAGTCATCGATGATCAGCACGCGGTCGCTGCTGGTCAGATGGCGCGTGGAGATGGCGATGGTGCTTTCGGTCTGCTTGGTGAACGAGTACACGCTCGCCGAGAACAGGTTCTCGGTCAGGGTCAGGGACTGATGCTTGCGCGCGAATATCACCGGGATGCCCAGTTTCAGGCCGGTCATCACCGCAGGCGCGATGCCCGAGGCTTCGATGGTGACAATCTTGGTGATGCCCGAGTCTGCGAACAACGTGGCGAACTCGTCACCGATCTGCTGCATCAGGACCGGATCGATCTGATGGTTCAGAAACGCGTCGACCTTCAATACCTGGTCGGAAAGTACGATGCCTTCCTCGCGAATTTTCTTGTGCAGTGCTTCCACGTCGGTGTTCCTCAGGGCGCAAAACGCGCAAATAAAATGTAGTAGATGAGTCGATGTCTAGCGTTTGAGCATGGCGCGTATATCCGCCAGTGCCGTGTTACCGCGCACGGCTTTTACTTCGGTCGGCGTGTCGTCGTTGCCTTCCCAGGCCAGGTCGTCCGGGGGCAGCTCATCGAGGAAACGACTCGGCAGGCAGTCGATGATCTCGCCGTATTGCTTGCGCTTGGCGGCAAAGGTAAACGCCAGGGTCTGGCGGGCGCGGGTGATGCCCACGTAGGCCAGACGGCGCTCTTCCTCGATGGTGTCGGCCTCGATGCTGGAGCGGTGCGGGAGAATTTCCTCTTCCATGCCCATGATGAACACGTAGGGGAATTCCAGGCCTTTTGAGGCGTGCAAGGTCATCATCTGCACGCCCTCGGCGCCATCTTCCTCTTCCTGCTGACGTTCGAGCATGTCGCGCAAGACCAGTTTGCCGATGGCCTCTTCGATGGTCATGCCGCCTTCTTCGTCTTTCTCCAGCGTGTTTTTCAGCGCCTCGATCAGGAACCACACGTTGCCCATGCGGTAGTCGGCGGCCTTGTCGCTGGAGCTGTTCTGACGAATCCAGTTCTCGTAATCAATGTCCATGACCATGCTGCGCAAAGCGGCAATCGGGTCTTGGGTCGCGCACTGCTGGCGTACGCCGTCCATCCAGTGCTTGAAGCGCTTGAGGCGGTCGGTGAAACGGCTGTCCAGATGCTCGCCCAGGCCGATTTCGTCGGTGGCCGCGTACATCGAGACCTTGCGCTCAGTGGCGTAGTTGCCGAGTTTTTCCAGGGTGGTCGAGCCGATTTCCCGACGCGGCACGTTGATCACGCGCAGGAAGGCGTTGTCGTCGTCCGGGTTCACCAGCAGGCGGAAGTAGGCCATGAGGTCCTTTACTTCCTGACGCCCGAAGAAGCTGTTGCCGCCCGACAGGCGATACGGAATCTGGTGATGCTGAAGCTTGAGCTCGATCAGCTTGGCCTGGTAGTTGCCGCGATAAAGAATCGCGAAATCGCTGTACGGCCGGTCGGTGCGCAAGTGCAGGCTGAGAATCTCGACGGCCACTCGCTCGGCTTCGGCGTCTTCGTTCTTGCAGCGGATCACGCGGATTTCATCGCCGTGGCCCATCTCGCTCCACAGCTGCTTTTCGAACTCGTGGGGGTTGTTGGAAATCAGCACGTTGGCGCAGCGCAGGATGCGGCTGGTGGAGCGGTAGTTCTGCTCCAGCATTACCACTTTGAGCGACGGGTAGTCGTCCTTTAGCAGCATGAGGTTTTCCGGTCGCGCGCCGCGCCAGGCGTAGATTGACTGGTCGTCATCGCCCACTACGGTGAACTGGCAACGGGTGCCGATGAGCATTTTCACCAGCAGATACTGGCTGGCGTTGGTGTCCTGGTATTCGTCCACCAAGAGGTAACGCACCTTGTGCTGCCATTTTTCGAGGATGTCGGCGTGTTCCTGGAACAGCTTCACCGGCAGCAGGATCAGGTCGTTGAAGTCCACCGCGTTGTACGCCTTGAGCGTGCGCTGGTAGTGGGTGTAGACGATGGCGGCGGTCTGCTCCTTGGGGTTGCGCGAATTGGCCAGGGCCTCGGGGGGCAGGATCAGGTCGTTTTTCCAGGAATCGATCATGTTCTTGATCTCGTCGACGCCATCGTCGCCCGAGTATTCCTTCTGCATGATGTCGGTCATCAGCGCCTTGACGTCGGTCTCGTCGAAGATCGAGAAACCCGGCTTGTAACCCAGGCGCGCATGCTCCTTGCGGATGATGTTCAAGCCCAGGTTGTGAAACGTCGAAACAGTCAGGCCGCGTCCTTCGCCTGGGCGCAGCAGGGTGCCAACCCGCTCTTTCATTTCCCGCGCCGCCTTGTTGGTGAAGGTCATGGCGACGATGTACTGCGCACGAATGCCGCAGTTCTGGATGAGGTGGGCAATCTTGCGTGTGATCACGCTGGTCTTGCCGGAGCCAGCACCGGCGAGCACCAAAAGAGGGCCGCCGACGTAGTTCACGGCTTCTTGTTGCCGGGGATTGAGTCGGGACATGGGGAAAATGGGGATCGCTTGAAAAATGGGCGGGCATTTTAACAGGGTCCGAGGATTGTGCAGCGACCGTCCGACACTGTGATGCGTCACGCTATCTATATTTCGCCGTTTTGTTACATTTGCGCATCCCGCGTTGGATCAACGCGTTTGACGACCCTCGTTTGAGTGGGCGCTGATGTCTTTTGTTTGTGTGGGGAGCTAGCTTGTCTACGCCTGTCGAACCCTTGCGTTTGCTGCTTCTGGCGGACACGCCGCAATGGCAAGCGTTATTGCGCGAGTGCCTGGCGCCTCTGGGAGATGCCGTATTTCTCGACTGCGCGTCGAGCTGGCAAGCTATTGGCGATCCCGCTGATCCTGCACACGCCTTTATCCTCTTTACGCTCCCGCACCTGCAACCTGCCGCCGGACAATGCAGCTGGCCAACTGTGCTGCTGTTCGATGCCGAGCCGCAAACCGACCCGGTAGGCGTCGCCGACTGGCTCGTGCATGACGCCCTCACCCCGCAAAGTCTGCGTCGCTGCCTGCGCCATGTGCGCGAACGCGGTTTGCTGGAAAACACCCTCCAGCGCCTGGCCGAACAGGACCCGTTGACCGGCATCGCCAACCGCCAGGGCTTTCAGACCCTGCTTGCAGCGCGTCTGGCCGAGTTCGATGGCCGTGGGCTGGCGCTGGGGCATCTGGATCTGGACAACTTTCGCCGCGCCAACGACGCCTTGGGCCATCAGGCCGGAGACCGACTGATCCTGCAGGTGGTCTCGCGACTCAAGAGCCAGCTCGACGCTTGCGATCAACTGGCGCGTCTGGGCAGCGATGAATTCGCTCTGTTGATCGACACTCGTCGCGCCCCGCAGCGCGCCGAATGGATGGCCGAGCGTATCACCGAGGCGCTGTCCGAACCTTATTGGGTCGACGGCGAGAGCCTGCTGATCGGCTGTAGCCTGGGCATCGCTCACGCCCGCGCCGATGCAGGCGCCGACCCGCTGATGTGGCATGCGCACATCGCCATGCAGCAGGCCAAAAGCACCCAGGGCTGCACCTTTCACGTCTTCAACGAACGCATCAACCGCAATGCCCGCAGCCTCGCCGATCTGGAAAGCGAGCTGCGCCGGGCCTTGCGTCGCGACGAGCTGGAGCTGCATTACCAGCCGCGCCTGTGCCTGAACTCCGGGAAAATCCTCGGGCTGGAAGCGCTGGTGCGCTGGCGCCATGCCGAGCGCGGGCTGTTGCCGCCGAGCGAGTTCGTGCCCTTGGCCGAGCAGAGCGGGCTGATCGTGCCGCTGGGCTACTGGGTCATTTCCCGCGCCCTGCGAGACATGCAGACCCTGCGAGAGCAAGGCCTGCCGCCGCTGCACATGGCGATCAACCTGTCGTTCCGCCAGTTTCAGGACAACCAGCTACTGCCGACCCTGAGCCGCTTGATCTCGGATCGCGGCGTCGATGCGCAGTGGCTGGAATTCGAACTCACCGAAACCGCCGTCATGCGCCGCAGCGATCTGGTCAAGCAGACCATGGACGCGCTGGGTCGCCTGGGCGTGCGTTTTTCCCTGGATGACTTCGGCACGGGGTTCTCATCGTTCGTGCACCTCAACAGCCTGCCGATCACGCTGCTCAAGATCGACAAAAGCTTCGTTGGCGAGATGGAACAGCGCGAGGAAAATCGCAAACTGGTGCACGCCATGATCAATCTGGCGCACAACCTCAGCCTGGAAGTGGTGGCCGAAGGGGTCGAGACCCCTGAGCAACTGGCGTTGCTGCGCAGCTTCGGTTGCGATCAGGCCCAGGGTTATCTGATCAGCCATCCGCTGGCGTTGCCGGAGTTGCTGGCTTACCTGATGTTTGGTCAGAAAGAGGGGCGGGTGATGCTGGGGGCTTGAATCAGCCCATCACCACAACGCCTGTCGCCTCTTTGCGCAACAACCTCGTGGTCTTGCGCTCGAAGGCCCAGGTCAGCGCCACGGCCGAACACAGCAGGCCGATCGCCAGACCCCACCAGACACCCTCGGCGCCTTGGTGGGCGAGAAAGCCAAAGCCCCATGCCAGCGGCGCACCGACCACCCAATAGCTCGCAAGACCAATGAGGAACGTGGTCTTGGCGTCCTTGAAGCCACGAATCGCGCCCATCGCGATGGTCTGGGTGCCGTCGAGGATTTCGAACCACGCTGCAATCGCCAAAAGCTTCACGGCCAGCTCGACCACGTCCTGATATTTCGGGTCATTGAGGTCGACGAACAGGCCGATCACCACATGAGGCGCCACCCAGAACAGAATGCCGAAGGTCAGCATCAGCAGCCCGCCGAAGGCAATGCCCATGCGCCCGGCAGTGCGCGCGAGCAGCAGGTTGCCCGCGCCGTAATGCAGGCCGATACGCATGGTGACGGCGTAGGAAATCCCCACGGGAATCATGAACGCCATCGACACCGATTGCAGAGCGATCTGGTGCGCGGCCATTTGCGTGCTGCCCATCGCGCCCATGCAGAACGCCGCGAAGGTAAACAGGCCAACTTCCACTGCGTAGGTGCCCCCAATGGGCAGACCAAGGCGCCACAGTTCTTTCAGGCAAGTGCGTGACAGGTTCATCAGGCCCTTGTGAATCGGGTACGTCGCATATGCCTTGTGATAACGGATGTGCAGCCACAGGACCAGCGCCATGCTGTTGGTGACGATCGCCGTGACCAGCCCGATGCCCATCAGGCCCCAATGCGGCAGGCCGAACAGCCCGTGGATGAAGGCGTAATTGAGCCCGAAGTTGGCAGCCACCCCGACCAGGCTGATCACCATCACAGGGGTTGCACGGCCCAGCGCGCTGGTGAAACCCCGTAGCGCCATGAAGCTCAATAGCCCTGGCAAGGCCAGCGGCAAGGTGATCAGGAACTGACTGGCCATGTGCACGTTGGCTTCGTCCTGGCCGAAGTTGAGCAGGATGGGCTCAAGGTTCCACAGGATCACCGCCGCAATCACCGCCATGCCCCACGCCAGCCAGAGGCCTGCCTGGATCAGACGGGTTGCACCGGCGTCATCGTTGGCGCCTTTGCGAATGGCCACCAGCGTACCGACGGCTGCCATCACGCCGACGCAAAAAAACGAAACGAAGTTATAGCTCGCCGCGCCCAGCCCGCCGCCCGCGAGGGATTCGGGGCCGAGCTTGCCCATCATCACGGTGTCGGTGAAGACCATCAGCATATGCGCCATCTGTGAGGCGATCAGCGGCCCAGCCAGGCGCAGGATGATCCACAGTTCTTTGAAGGCGTGCTGTTGCATGGTCTTGGCGCTCGGGAAAGGGAGGCATTGATGAGCGGCTCATTGTCGGGATTCGAGCCTCAATGCACAAAGGGATAAATACGATCATTGGCATGAGTAAAACTCATCCTGAGGCTTTTGCAGTACAGTGTTGCGCATCGCCATCAGGCCAAGAGGAAAGCGCCAGATGCCTCGTACTCTCCCGCCTTTGTATGCGCTGCGTGCATTCGAAGCCGCTGCGCGACACACCTCGTTCACCCGAGCTGCCGAAGAGCTGTCGATCACCCAAAGCGCGGTCAGCCGGCACATCCACACGCTGGAGCAGCATTTCGCCTGCCGGTTGTTTCGTCGTAACGGGCGCAACCTGCAATTGACCGAAGCCGCGCGGGAGTTGTTGCCGGGCGTGCGCGAGGGCTTTTCAGCGCTGGAGCGGGCATGCAGCGCGTTGATGGCCGAGGAGGGCATTCTGCGCATGAAGGCGCCGTCGACCCTGACCATGCGCTGGCTGCTGGCGCGACTCAGTCGCTTTCGTCATTTGCAAGTGGGTAACGAGGTGCAACTGACCAGTGCCTGGATGGACATCGACCACGTGGATTTCACCCAAGAGCCGTTCGATTGCGCGGTGTTGCTGGGACGTGGGCATTTTCCGCCGGACTGGGAGGCGACCTACCTGTTTCCCGAACTGCTGATTCCGGTGGGCTCGCCCAGCCTGCTTGATGACGCGCCTTGGGACGTCGAGCGTCTGGCCAGTGCCGAGCTGCTGCACCCCACGCCCGACCGCCGCGACTGGCGCAGCTGGCTGGAGCGCATGGGGCTGTCGGATCGGGTCTCGCTCAAGGGCGGTCAGGTATTCGACACGCTGGAGCTGGGCATGATCGCCGCCGCGCGGGGCTACGGGGTGTCCATGGGTGATCTGTTGATGGTGGCCGAGGACGTCATTCAGGGGCGTCTGAGCCTGCCTTGGCGCACGGCGGTGGTCAGTGGCGAGAACTATTACCTGGTTTGGCCCAAGACTCGGCCCGGCGGCGAGCGCCTGCGCAGGCTCAGCGACTTTTTGCAGAGCGAAGTGCGAGCGATGGAGTTGCCGCAGGTGACGATATTGGAGTGAGCGTGCAACGACGTGGGGCTCACCTCAGTTGCTGGCGCCCGGTTCTTCTGTGGAAGCGAATTCATTCGCGAGAAATAGTCCAGGCGCTAGAGGTGTGTTGGATGTGCCCCCGCCTCGCGAATGAATTCGCTCCCACAAGTTATGTGCGATGCCCAATAGCCATCCGTCCTAAGACCGGGCGTAGGACTCAAGTATTCAGTCTGTCAGCCGATTCCGTATTGCGGATCCGATTCTTCTCTATCGGCCCATCGACACCCTCTATTAGAAATAGCCCGAATGGTTTGCCTGAGATCAGGATGATCCGCTCGTTCGGCAAGGAGTTTTCATGCCTCAACCCCGTGCCCGTATTGCGTCGCAACTTGGCATCGCCCTGGCCGTCATTCTGGCCGTTGTCATCAGTGGCAGTACCCTGTTCGCCCTGCGCTCGCTGGATTCGGCAAACCTGACCATTCGTGAAGAACACATGGGCAGCGAAGCGCGCTTGCTGGCTGACCAACTGAACACCTTTCACAGCACCCTGCGCGACAGCACCCAGCGCCTGAGCGGGCTGTTCGAGAAGCGCTTCAACGGCCTGACTGTCCAGCCAGACCAACAGATCGCCGTTGCAGGCATGCAGACCCCTGCGCTGCTGCTCAAGGGCAACGTGCTGAACAATGACTTCGTTGAAGTCGACGATTTCAAGAAAATGACTGCAGGCGTCGCGACGGTGTTCGTGCGCAATGGCGATGACTTCATCCGCATCAGCACCTCGCTGAGCAAACAGGACGGTTCCCGCGCCATCGGCACCGTGCTCGATCACAAGCACCCGGCCTATGAAAAACTGCTGGCCGGGCAGGGGTACGTCGGCCGCGCGTTGCTGTTCGATCGCCTGTACATGACCCAATACAGCCCGGTGCGCGACGCCAGCGGCAAGGTCATCGCCGTGTTGTTCGTGGGTTTTGACTACACCGACGCGCAGAAAGCCCAGTTCGACAACCTCAAGAGCTTTCGCATTGGTTCCACCGGCTCGCTGGCCCTGCTCGACGAGCAGAACAACTGGCTGGTGCCTCCCGCTGGCGTGAAGGATCTGGATCAGGCGCGCAAGTCGCTGGCCGATTTCGTCAAAACCCCAGGCGTAGGACGTTTCTGGCAAGACGCCGGGAATGATTTTTACACCGTGGCCGAGCCTTTCGCCGGCGGTCCGTGGTCGATTCTGGCGATCATGCCCAAAGACGAAATCAGCGCCGTGACCTGGAGCGTCGGTATTCAGTTGGCGATCGGCAGCCTCCTGGCGATGCTGATTGCGGTGGGTTCGGCGATCTGGCTGCTGCGCAGCAAACTGCAACCGCTGTCGGATCTGGTGAATCAGGCCGAGGCGTTGGGCGCGGGCGATCTGAGCGCGCGCTTGAACGTCACCCGCCATGACGAAATCGGCCAGCTGGCCGGCAGCTTCAACAAGATGGGCCAGGCGCTGGAAACCATGGTTTCGCACATTCGCACGGCGGCCCAGGAAGTCAGCGGCCGCGCGCAGGCGCTGTCTGGCCTGTCGGGCGGCGCCTATGAAGGCATGGAGCAGCAGTCCGGCGAGATCACCAGCATGGCTGGCGCGGTCGAGGAGTTCAGCGCCACTGCGCTGACCATCGCCGACAACATGGGCAACACCGAGCGGCTTGCACAAGGTAATGCCCAACAGACCCGCATCGGTCGCGCATCGATGGAAGAGGCTTCGGCCTCGCTGGAGCAGATCGCAGGTTCTCTGGGCAGCACTGCTGCGGTCATCGACACCCTTGGCCAGCGTTCTCAGGAAATCGGCGGCATCGTCAGCGTGATTACCTCCATCGCCGAACAGACCAACCTGTTGGCCCTCAATGCCGCCATCGAAGCTGCGCGGGCCGGCGAGCAGGGTCGTGGTTTTGCCGTGGTCGCCGACGAAGTCCGCAACCTGGCCTCGCGCACCCGCCAGGCCACCGACGAAATCTCCGGCATGATCGCCAGCATCCAGCAGGAAACCGGCAACGCCATCAGCACCATGGAACAAGGTAACGCGCTGATGCAGGAAGGCTTGGCACGCAACGCGAAGGTCGCGTCAGCACTGGCTCAGATCGACGAACAAAGCCGTTCGGCCGGCGATCAGTTCGCCTCGATCACCACCGCCACTCAAGAGCAAAGCAACACCGCAACCCTGCTCAGCGCCAACCTGCAGAGCATCGCACTGGCCAACAGCGAACAGCGTGAAGTGGTGTCGAATCTGGCGGTGACGGCGCAAGAGTTGAATGCGCTGGCGGCGGATCTGCGTAAGGAAGTGGACCGGTTTCGGTAAGGTTTTCGAGTTCGACCACTCTGATTCTGCCCGGAGGGCGTAGGAGCGTGGCTTGCCCGCGATCTGCTGCGTAGCGGCAGTAGATACTGTACACGCGGTACGTCTGACTCGGCCGAGGTGTCTGAGTTTACTGCCGCTTCGCGCCAGATCGCGAGCAAGCTTGCTCTTACGGCCTGCGGCCAGAATCAAAAGCTTGAAAAGCTCACCCCGTAGACGGCCGGTACTGCAACGCCTCGGCAATGTGAGTTCTGGAAATCGCCTCCACTCGTTCCAGATCCGCCAGCGTGCGCGCGACTTTCAGCAGGCGGTGGGCGGCGCGCAGTGAAAGGCTCAAACGTTCGCAGGCCGTTTCGAGCCAGGCTTCGTCTTCGGGCATCAACACGCAGTGCTGGCGCAGGGCGGGCAGGTCGAGAAAAGCGTTAGCGCAGCCTTGGCGTTGCTGCTGGCGATCCCTGGCTTCAGACACGATCTGCGCAGCGCTGGCGCTGGTCTCGCCGGTTGTTGGGGCCGATGCCAGTGAGGTGGCTTCGCGGGCGACGGTCAGGTGCAGGTCTATGCGGTCCAGCAGCGGGCCGGACAATTTGTTGCGATAGCGCTGGATCTGATCGGTCGAGCAGCGGCAGCGTCCGGTGGGTTCGCCGTGATAGCCGCATGGGCAGGGGTTCATCGCCGCAACCAGCTGAAAGCGCGCCGGAAAGCGCACCCGATCCCGGGCCCGCGAGATCACGATATGGCCTGATTCCAGTGGTTCTCTCAAGACCTCCAGCACCCGTCGATCGAACTCTGGCAGCTCGTCCAGAAACAGCACGCCATGATGAGCCAGAGTGATTTCCCCCGGTTGCGGACGACTGCCACCCCCGACCAACGCAGGCCCGGATGCCGAGTGATGGGGCTGACGAAACGGGCGCTGCGGCCAGTTGGTCAGCGGCGCGTGGCTGGCGACCGACTGAATCGCCGCGACCTCCAGCGCTTCTCGCTCGTCCAGCGGTGGCAACAGGCCTGGCAGTCGACTGGCGAGCAAGGTTTTGCCGGTACCGG
Source organism: Pseudomonas sp. GW821-FHT02A11 (assembly GCF_059421985.1). Taxonomy (NCBI): domain Bacteria; kingdom Pseudomonadati; phylum Pseudomonadota; class Gammaproteobacteria; order Pseudomonadales; family Pseudomonadaceae; genus Pseudomonas; species Pseudomonas sp. GW821-FHT02A11. Next base: position 144,453 of record NZ_JBWKWB010000006.1, on the reverse strand, counting down.
GAGGGCCGCTGAACAAGAGGTTATGTGCGCCCGCTGCGGCGACCAGCAAAGCGCGTTTGGCCGCCGCCTGGCCCTGAACTTCGCTGAGGTCGGGGTAGGGCCGGGTTTGCAGAATCAGGCCGTTGGATTTGTACGGCGCAATGGGGGTGTGGCCGTTGAGGTGCGATACCAGCTCCAGCAAATGACTGACCGCGATCACCTTGAGCCCTGACGCCAGGCACGCTTCTTCAGCGTTCACGGCAGGCACGATCAGCGTGTGGCCCGCTTCCCGTGCGGCCAGTGCCGCGGGCAAGACACCCTGCACGGGCCGTATCGCCCCGGACAGCGCCAGTTCGCCCAGACACTCGATCCCATCCAGCGCCAATGTCGGCACCTGCGCGCTGGCGGCCAGCAGACCCAAGGCAATCGCCAGATCGAACCTGCCACCATCCTTGGGCAGGTCAGCGGGCGCAAGGTTGAGCGTGATGCGCCGAGCAGGAAATTCCAGCCGGCAATTGAGAATGGCGCTTCTGACCCGGTCTTTGCTTTCCTTCACCGCGCCTTCTGGCAAACCCACAAGGGTCAGGCTCGGCAGCCCATTCGCCAAGTGAGTTTCGACAGTGACAGAAGGGGCTTCGACGCCAACTTGCGCGCGGCTTAGAACAATGGCGAGGGACATGTCGATCCTTGAGGGCGGCACCGCTTCCTGCGGCGTGCTGAAGGATAGTCATGGGTGAGGCGCGAAGGGCGGCGCAAGTTCTACGGGGTGTTTCCGGGCGCAGATTTTTGCCCCATGGGGCCGTTGGCGAGCAGGCTCGCTCTCACATGGGGCAATTAAAGGCGGGCTGGATTACTCCTGAACCTGCCCCGCTAACTGCGCTTCCATCTCGGCCATCTTCGCTTCCAGTGCCTCAAGGCGGGCACGGGTGCGGGCCAGGACGATCATCTGGCTGTCGAATTCTTCCCGGCTGACCAAGTCCAGCTTGCTGAAGCCGCTTTGCAGCAAGGCCTTGAACTGGGTTTCGAATTCATTGCGCGGCAGTGGGGTCTCGCCGTTGAACAGGCGAGAGGCGTGGCCGCTCAAGGCGTCCAGAAAAGCTTTGGGTGCGAGCATGGTGATCTTCCCGAATCAGATGGGCCGCAGTGTATCACGCGACGTCTACAGGCTTTTTACGTCTGGGCTTGCACGGTTTTCGCGCATGGAGTCGTGCACGGGCGCACTGTTGTTGTGCGGGCGGGATGAGTGGTGGCGATCTGGACCCGCGACATCGGATGCAAGGTGGCGCAATTCGCGGGTTTTGGCGATATGGCAAGGTTTCTGCTTAGTGGCATGTGACCCATGCACTGATGCAGTCGCTGTGACGAATGCAGTGCGGCAGGCGGAGCGGGGAAGTGTTTCGTCAGAAGCGGTTTTCTGGGGCGGGTCTGGTCTGTTTCGGGCCATCGACGCGTTACAAAGCCAGACACTGCGCTTAGACTTGAGTCGGGTTTGTTTTCCTGGGGCAAGTCCACCAATTCGGGAGAAAGTTTCATGAAGCTAGTCACTGCCATCATCAAGCCGTTCAAGCTGGACGACGTACGCGAGTCGTTGTCGGAAATCGGCGTGCAGGGCATCACGGTTACTGAAGTCAAAGGCTTCGGACGTCAGAAAGGCCACACCGAGCTGTATCGCGGTGCGGAATATGTAGTCGACTTCCTTCCCAAGGTGAAGATCGACGTTGCGATCGATGACAAGGATCTGGACCGCGTTATCGAAGCGATAACCAAAGCGGCCAACACCGGCAAGATCGGTGACGGGAAGATCTTCGTGGTCAATCTGGAACAGGCTATTCGCATCCGTACCGGCGAAACCGATACCGACGCAATCTAAGCCGCCAAACCCAACGCCCCAGGAGTAAACAATATGACTCTGCGTCAATTCGCAGGGCTAGGAGCCCTGTTGTCCCTCGTAACCCCTGGCCTGGCCATGGCGGCAGACGAAGTGGCAGCCCCCGCTGCACCCGTACTCAACTCAGGCGACACCGCCTGGATGCTGACTTCCACCGCGCTGGTACTGTTCATGACCGTTCCGGGTCTGGCGCTGTTCTACGGCGGCATGGTCCGCTCCAAGAACGTGCTGTCGGTGATGATGCAATGCTTCGCCATTACTGGCCTGATCAGCATCCTGTGGTGCATCTACGGTTACAGCATGGCGTTCGACACCACGGGTATGGAAGCCAACGTTGTCAATTTCAACTCCTTCGTCGGCGGTCTGTCGAAGGCGTTCCTGGCAGGCATCACGCCTTCCAGCATTACCGGTGCAACGGCTCTGTTTCCAGAGGCCGTATTCGTCACCTTCCAGATGACTTTCGCCATCATTACTCCAGCCCTGATCGTCGGCGCCTTCGCAGAACGCATGAAGTTCTCCGCGATGCTGATCTTCATGGCCATCTGGTTCACCCTGGTCTACGCGCCGATCGCGCACATGGTCTGGAGTGGCGTGGGTGGTCTGCTGTGGGACTGGGGCGTTCTCGACTTCGCAGGCGGCACCGTTGTTCACATCAACGCTGGTGTGGCTGGCCTGGTAGCGTGCCTGGTGCTGGGCAAGCGTAAAGGCTTCCCGACCACCCCGATGGCCCCGCACAACCTGGGTTACACCCTGGTCGGCGCGGCGATGCTGTGGGTAGGCTGGTTCGGCTTCAACGCCGGTTCCGCCGCTGCGGCCAACGGCACTGCCGGTATGGCGATGCTGGTCACCCAGATCGCTACCGCCGCCGCTGCACTGGGCTGGATGTTCGCCGAATGGTTGACCCACGGTAAGCCAAGCGCACTGGGCATCGCCTCGGGCGTGGTTGCCGGTCTGGTTGCCATCACCCCTGCCGCCGGTACGGTCGGCCCAATGGGTGGCCTGATCATTGGTCTGGCGGCTGGCGTGGTCTGCTTCTTCTGCGCCACCAGCCTGAAGCGCAAACTGGGCTATGACGACTCCCTGGATGCCTTCGGCGTGCACGGTATCGGCGGTATCCTCGGCGCGATCCTGACCGGTGTCTTCGCAGCACCTTCGCTGGGCGGCTTCGGCACCGTGACCGACATCGCTGCACAAGTCTGGATTCAGTGCAAAGGCGTAGGCTTCACGATCATTTACACCGCGATCGTGACCTTCATCATCCTCAAGGTGCTGGACGCCGTCATGGGTCTACGTGTCACCGAGGAAGAAGAAGCGGTGGGCCTGGACCTTGCTCAACACAACGAGCGTGGCTACAACCTGTAAACACGGCTCTGAAAAAAATGCCCGGATTTCCGGGCATTTTTTTGTCTGGCGTTTGTCGATAGGCAGGACAGCTCGCACGTGATGCGAAGACGCCGTCCAGATCCTGCCCGATGCACCTCTGCAGGCGCGCCAGCAGGCGATTTCAGCGTGGTGAAGGGGTAGGTTTCAGGCTTACAGAAAACGTCACTCATTACGCGCTTTGTTTTTTTTTCCAGCGCGTTAGAATGCGCGCCGAAGGGCGGAGAACTGTATGTGGCAGCAGACCAGAATCACGCTGAGGGCACGACCTCGAGGCTTTCATCTGGTGACCGACGAGATCGTCGCAGGGCTTCCCGGACTGCGTGATTGTCGGGTCGGCCTGTTGCATCTGCTGCTGCAACATACGTCGGCCTCGTTGACCGTCAACGAGAACGCCGATCCGGCAGTACGACGCGACTTCGAGCGTTTCTTCAACCGGCTGGTGCCCCAGGGTCAGGACGGGTTTGAACACAACGACGAAGGTCCCGACGATCTGCCCGCGCACTTCAAGGCCAGTTTGCTAGGCTGCCAGTTGACTCTCCCGGTAACGGACGGACGGCTGGCGCTAGGGACCTGGCAAGGGGTTTATTTAGGAGAGCATCGCGATTACGGCGGTGCGCGTAAAGTCCTCGCCACCCTTCAGGGCGAGGCTCACGACCGCTGAGGGTTGGCGGTAGTTGAATTTTTTCTGGCTGTCTTAGAAATTAAGCGCAGCTGGGCTATAACTAATCTGCTTTCGCAAGTCATGAGGTAGAACATGAGCGACGACGACAACGAAGATCTGGTTGAAGACGGTCTGGAAGACGAGGACGACGGTGAGGAGCTTGCAGCTGCTCCCGAAGACGATGGCGCGGAAATAGACGACAATTCCGATGCCCCGGCAACCCCAACCAAAGGCAAGGCCAAGGCTGCGGTCTCGGTGGATGAGCTGCCTAGCGTTGAAGCCAAGAACAAAGAGCGTGACGCTCTGGCTCGCGCCATGGAAGAGTTCCTCGCCCGTGGCGGCAAAGTGCAGGAAGTGGAGGCCAATGTGGTCGCCGATCCGCCCAAAAAGCCTGACAACAAGTATGGTAGCCGCCCTATCTAAGGGTGTCTGATGCCTGCTGAAGAAAAGCCCGCTGTCGCTGCGGGCTTTTTTTTTGGGCTGGGGTTTGGCTTGGAATTCTTACTTTGATGCCCTGTCGGCGAAAGGCCTGAAAGGCACCAATGTAGCGATCTAAAGCCTAACCCCAACGCCCCAAAACCCCAGGCAATTCCGTCAAACTCCTGATCTGCGCATCCGGCAGCCTGTCCGCTTCCCACGTCTTGCCACTGGGGTTGTACCAGATCGCGCGCAGGCCGGCCTGTTGGGCGCCTGCTATGTCGTCGCCGGGGTGATCGCCCACGTGAACGGCATGGGGCGCCTGGGCGTTGCCGCGCTTGAGGGCTTCGAGGAAGGGGGCCGGGTCAGGCTTGCCTACCCCTAAGTCTTCGGCGCACAGGGCAAAGGCGAAGTAATCCGCCAGGCCCAGGCGGCGCACGTCGGCGTTGCCGTTGGTGACCACGCCCAGAGTGTAGGACTTGGTCAGAATCTCCAGCGTCGGCACCACTTCCGGGAAGATATCCAGCTGATGCCGCCCCTTCAGAAACACTTCGAAACTCTGCTCCGCCAAATCTTGCGCTTCGGCCTGGCCATAACCGGCATCTTCCAGCGCGTGAAACAGCACGCGACGACGCAATGCACTGATGCGGTGCTTGAAGCTTGGGTCAGCCTCGACCAGCCGTGAGCGAATTTCCCACAAATGCTCAACCGGTACCGGGCCCAGTTTTGGGGCGTTTTCCGCCAGCCAGTCACGCAGCATGGCTTCTGCGCTGACAATCGCCGGTGCGGTTTCCCACAGAGTGTCGTCCAGATCGAAGGTGATCAGCTTGATGCTCATTCGGAAGAATCCTTGCGTTTGGCCCTTGGGTGGGCGCTGTCGTACACCGTTGCCAAATGCTGAAAGTCCAGGTGGGTGTAGATCTGGGTCGTTGTGATGTCGGCGTGGCCGAGCAATTCCTGTACGCCGCGCAGGTCCTGGGAGGACTCCAGCAAGTGGCTGGCGAACGAGTGCCGCAGCATATGCGGGTGCAGGTTCTGCCCCAGCTCGCGCTCGCCCGCCGCCTTGACCCGCAACTGAATCGAGCGCGGCCCCAGGCGTCGGCCTTGCTGGCTAATGAATACGGCGTCGTCCTTAGGGTTGGCCAGCGCGCGCTGCTTGAGCCATTCCTCCAGCGCCTCGCGGGCTTTGCGACCCACTGGCAGCACTCGGGTCTTGCTGCCTTTGCCCAGCACTTGAACCAGGCCGTCAGCGAGATCCAGATGCTCGCAATCAAGTCCCGTGAGCTCGGAGAGGCGCAGGCCCGATGAATAGAACAGTTCAAGAATCGCGTGATCGCGGCGGGCGAGAAACTCGTCCTCGACACCGCCTTCCAGCAGTTGCAGCGCGCGATCAGCGTCCAGCGTCTTGGGCAGTCGGCGCTCACCTTTGGGCGGCGACAGGCCGTTGGCCGGGTCGTGCTCGCAAATGCCTTCGCGATTGAGGTAGTGATAAAAACCGCGCACCGCCGAGAGCAGCCTGGCGATGCTGCGCGACGACTGGCCCTGCTGATGAAGCCGCGCGACGAGGCTGCGCAGCGCCGGGGCATCCAGCGCTTTCCAACTGGTGATCTGCTGTGTGTCGCAAAAGCCCAGCACCTTGCTCAGGTCGCGACGGTAGGCTTGCAGCGTGTGGCTCGACACTTGGCGCTCACTGCGCAGGTGCGAGCAGTAAGCGTCCAGCTGCCGTTCCATGACTAGCGAACCGAGCGCAGGGCGTTGGTGAAGCGCGGCAGCAGGCGGCTTAACACATCGGCGATGTAGGTCAGGAACAGCGTGCCCACCGAGCTTTTGTAGTGCTGCGGATCGCGGCTGCCGATGGCGAGTACGCCGTGCAGGCCTTGATGATTCAGGGCGACGATGGCGGTAGAGCCGACTTCCTTGCTCTGATCGGCGCCGAACAGGAATTCCAGCTCGTGTTCTCTCAGTGCGCCGCACACTGTTTTGCCACCGGAAATCAGCCCGCCAATGGCTTTTTGCGCTTCAGCACCGCTGACCCAGCGGCCCACGGTCATGGGGTTGTCGCTGAACAGGATCAGGCTCACGAACGGTACCTGGAATTCCTGGCGCAGGCTGTCTTCTACGGCAATGACGATTTCTTCGAGGCTGGTGGCGTCCATCAGGTCGAGGATCAGGCGACGGGTTTTTTCGAACAGACGATCGTTGTCCCGCGCCACGTCCATCAGCTGCGACAGGCGATGACGCATCTCGATGTTGCGCTCGCGCAGCAGCTTGAGCTGACGCTCCACCAGCGAAACGGTGTCGCCGCGCTGGTGAGGGATGCGCATGGCGGTGAGCAGTTCGTCATGCTCGGCGAAGAAGTCCGGATGTTGTTGCAGCCAGGCGGAGACTGCCTCGGCTTCAAGGGTGGGCGCTGCGTTATCGGCAGGCGATTCGCTGGGCATGTCGGTCGAAGTCTGAGGCTGGTCGGTCATTGGATATGCTCACTCATAGACGTACTTGGCCTTCGTAGACCCTGACGGCCGGACCGGTCATCAACACCGGATGACCCGGGCCGGCCCACTCGATGGACAGACGCCCACCCGGCAGATCGATCAGCAGCGGCGAATCCATCCAGCCTTGGCTGATAGCTGCAACAGCCGCCGCGCAGGCGCCCGTGCCACACGCCTGAGTTTCGCCCGCGCCGCGCTCCCACACGCGCAATTGCGCGCGCTGGCGATCGACCACGTGCAGGAAGCCCACGTTCACACGCGCAGGGAAGCGCGGGTGATGCTCGATTTTCGGGCCCAGGCTGTGAACCGGCGCGTTATTGATGTCGTAGACCCGCAGCACGGCGTGGGGATTGCCCATCGATACGGCGGCCAGCTCGACGCGTTCCCCCTCGACATCCAGCGTGTAACTGAGGGCCTTTTGCGGCGCATCGAAAGGAATATCCGCAGGCTCCAGGCGTGGCGCGCCCATGTCGACGCTGATCTGCCCGTCGTTGCGGATGTCCAGCTCGATGATGCCGCCCTTGGTCTCGACGCGAATCTGCTTCTTGGCGGTCAGGCGCTTGTCCAGCACGAAACGGGCAAAGCAGCGCGCGCCGTTGCCGCACTGCTCGACCTCGGAGCCGTCGGAGTTGAAGATCCGGTAGCGAAAGTCCACGTCCGGATTGTTCGGCGCTTCGACCAACAGCAGCTGATCGAAACCGATGCCGGTGTGCCGATCACCCCATTGCTTGGCGTGCTTGGGTAGGATGTGCGCGTGCTGGCTCACAAGGTCAAGCACCATGAAGTCGTTGCCCAGGCCATGCATCTTGGTAAAACGCAGCAGCATGGCTTACTCCGGCAGCAGGCTTTCGCCGGCAAACAGCTCAGTCACGGTTTCGCGACGACGCACTTCAAAGGCTTGGTCGCCGTCTACCAACACTTCGGCGGTACGGCCGCGGGTGTTGTAGTTCGAGCTCATGACGAAGCCATAAGCACCGGCCGAATGCACGGTCAGTAGATCGCCCTCGGCCAGCGCCAGCTCGCGTTCCTTGGCCAGGAAGTCACCGGTTTCGCAGATCGGGCCAACGATGTCGTAGGTGCGCGCGGCGCCCTCACGTGGCTGCACGGCCTTGACGTCCATCCACGCCTGATACAGGGCAGGGCGGATCAGGTCGTTCATCGCTGCGTCGACGATGGCGAAGTCTTTGTGTTCGGTGTGCTTGAGGTATTCGATGCGGGTCAGCAGCACGCCAGCGTTGGCGACGATGAAACGGCCCGGTTCGAACATCAGCGCCAGGTCGCGACCTGCGATGCGCTCACGCACGGCCTTGATGTAGTCGCCAGCCAGTGGCGGCTCTTCATCGCGATAACGCACGCCCAGACCGCCACCCAGATCCAGGTGACGCAGTTGGATGCCGCAATCGCCCAGGCGATCGACCAGATCCAGCAGGCGATCCAGCGCATCGACGAAAGGTGCCAGGGTGGTCAGCTGCGAGCCGATGTGGCAATCGACGCCGATCACTTCCAGGTTAGGCAATTGGGAAGCGCGGACGTAGACGTCTTCGGCGTCGGCGATGGCGATGCCGAACTTGTTTTCTTTCAGGCCTGTGGAAATGTACGGGTGGGTGCCCGCGTCGACGTCCGGGTTCACGCGCAGGGACACCGGGGCGCGTTTGCCCATCTCGGCGGCCACGATCTGGAGGCGCTCCAGCTCGTCGGTGGATTCGACGTTGAAGCAATGCACGCCGACTTCGAGGGCACGACGCATGTCGTCACGGGTCTTGCCGACGCCGGAGAAGACGATCTTGTCAGCCTGACCGCCAGCTGCCAGCACGCGCTCCAGCTCGCCACGAGAAACGATGTCGAAACCTGCGCCCAAGCGCGCCAGGACATTGAGGACGCCCAGGTTGGAGTTGGCTTTGACGGCAAAGCAGACCAGATGCGGCATGCCGCTCAGGGCGTCGGCGTAAGCGCGGTATTGGGCTTGGATGTGGGCTCGGGAGTAGACATAGGTCGGCGTGCCGAAACGCTCGGCGATGGCAGACAATGCAACTCCTTCCGCGAACAGTTCACCGTCGCGGTAGTTGAAGGCGTCCATGGTCGGTCCCTAGTAGGTCGAATGCTTGTGCGCGTGCGATGAGTTCTGGGCGCCCGGTGCGTTGGACGTTTCACCATCGGGCAGGTACAGAGGACCTTTTTGGCCGCAGGCAGAGACCAGGCACGCAACAGCGAGGAGCGCGGCCAGGGAGGAAATCAGGCGCTTCATGGCGAAATCCTTTGTATAAGCATTAATTGCGCCCGAGTATACCGACCACCCGACAGATTGCCTATGCGCCACGGCGCCCGTCCGGCGGGGCTTTGACGCAAGCACCGGATATGTTGGCGATGGCCGCGTATTTTTTGGCGCGGCAGGCTGCAACTGGGCGGGTATGCTTTGCAATTGACCGGAAGCGACCGTATCGTGCGTCGCTGCGCCATCCGTAGACACTTTCGAGGTTCCTGCAATGAGTTTGACCGAAGCCCGCTTTCACGACCTGGTCGATGCCACTCAAGAAAAACTTGAGGATATCTTCGACGAGAGCGACCTGGATCTGGACCTTGAGAGTTCGGCCGGTGTGCTCACGGTAAAGTTCGAAAACGGCACGCAGCTCATCATCAGCCGCCAAGAGTCGCTGCGTCAGCTGTGGCTAGCCGCGCCCGCTGGCGGTTTTCACTTCGACTATGACGAAGAAGAAAAACGCTGGGTCTGCGACAAGAGCGAAGAGCTGCTGGGAGAGATGCTTCATCGTCTGACCTTGAAGCAGGTCGGCAAAGAGGTCGAGTTCGACGCTATCGACGGTCACGAAGACGGCAACCGCCAGTGACCAACGCCTCACCCGTCAAAGCCGCAAAACCGCTGTTCAGCAACGTCAGCCCGGCGGTCCCGTCACCATGCATAAGCGTGTGTCGGCTCGATGAGCAGAAAGTCTGCACAGGATGCTGGCGCCATGTCGAAGACATCCGCGAGTGGCGTGCCGCCACGGATGAGCGCAGGCGCCAGATTGTGCGCGAGGCGGATCAGCGTCGGGCACAGATTTGATTCACGGCCGCACGAACGACTGTGGGAGCGAATTCATTCGCGATGCCTAGGTACAGCCGATACATCTCTATCGCCTGATGCATTTTTCGCGAATGAATTCGCTCCCACAGGGTTCGTCCAGGCAGCAGGGGCTCAGCTCAAGCCTCATCCATCGCGTCATTGAGCGACTTCTCAAGCTCGGCCTTGTAGCGCAGGTACAGAATCGTCTCGCCTCGCGTGTCCGCCAGAATCCCTGAGAGATCCAGATCGGTGATGTAGCAGCGATAGCGCTGTGGCTCGCGGCGCTGATCGAGAATCTGCCGCGCGACGACGCTGAACAGCTGCTCGCCGAATTCAAGCTCCGAAAACTCCATGCCGTCGCAATACAGCGTGACGCTGACCTGCCCAGGCGAAGCTTCCTCGACGATGGCCTGCACGTCATAGAAAGGCTTGTCGGTGGGCATCACCGGCCCCAGACGCTGCTCGACACGTCGCGCGCGGCCAGCGCCATCCGGGGTGACGCGGTAATAGAGGGTCTCCAGCATCGACGGGTCCAGCGGGTTATCCAGCGGCAACAATGCCCCGCGCCGGTACATCAGTGACTGCAAAAAGCGCTGCAACGGCACCAGCAGGCTCGGCTCGTCGTGATAAGGCACGCGTTGGTGCCACAGGGCATTGTGTTCATCGAGCACGTACAAATCGGCGTTGGGCTCGTTGATCCGGTAGAACACTTGAATGCATTCGGGCTGGCCGTGGGGAATGATCAGCGACAGATCGCTGTCGTCCAGTGCCTGCGGGTCCAGGTGGATCGGGCTGTAGGCGGGGAGCTCTTCGCCCAGGTATTCGTAGAGCGCAGGCAGGTGTTCGAGCTTGATGTGGCTCACCTGGCCCGGCGTCATTTCCAGCACGTGATACTGGTGCTGAACCTGAATCAGATAGCGATGATTCAACCGTCGGGACAACAGCAGTTGCGCGGTATGGACCAGTTCCTCGACCCGTTGGGCAATCGCCGGCGCCCGGTTGTGGCAGAAGCAGCGCACGCGAATCACCGGTTTTGGCTGCGTTTCGGGCAGGTTGTTGAGCAGCTCGGTCAGGCAGTCGAACAGCGCGTGAGGGCCATCGAAGCGGTTGACCAGCACCTCGTTCCAGCTGTTGAGGGTGAGCTGGTCGAAGGTCAGCACCAGATTTTCCCGAACCCCGGCGTAACTCAGCGAGTCGGTACGCTCGGTGGTCATCAGGATGTTCAGGTCCTTGTGGTGCTTGAGCGGATCGACGCCGACGTTCACCAGCAGCAGGATTTCCTTGGGCACGCTCGGGCGCAGCAGGGCGTCGTCGGACACCCTCTCCAACGGCATCGGAATGCTCTGCTGCAACGCGCCTTGCAGGTTGAACAGCTCGAATTCGGTCAGGTCGCTCGCGCCCGGATGCAGGGCCAGGCGTGTGCTGCTGTCGATGACGTTGTTGCGATGGCACCAGGCGAGCAGCTCCAGCAGCTCGCGGCTGCGCTTGATCGGTGCAAACGACTCCCACTCATGGGCCCCCAGATTGCCGTTGAACAGGCCCCACTGATATTTGCCGGGCTCGCGCTTGTTGGGCGACTGCACCAGGGTCAGGGTGTCTTCAGCCAGATCCGGCGCGATGCCCGGATTGACGAACTCGACCTTGCCCGCCTTGCGCTCGAACGCCGCGTACAGGCGACGGCCCAAGAGGTTGAGGTCGCGTCTGTTGATCGAATTGACGGTGTTCTGCGTGCGGGCGAACTGGGTCAGGAAGCGATAGCTGTAATTGAGCTCGCTGACCAGCGCGCGGCGTTCGCTGGCGACCTGGCGCACTTTCCACTGGCTGCGGCTGTCGAGCAGGGCCAGTTGGCGCTCGTCCCATTGCCATTCCTTGGTCAGGCGCTCCAGCAGTAAACGCTGCCAACTGCTGGTGCGCTGGCGCGGCAGGCCAGTGAGCTTCTTGTTCACCTTCAGGTAGAGGCTGCGGCGCACCAGTTCCAGCCGCTTCGGTTCACCCCGGGCCAGCAGGTATTCCTCGATGCGGCGGTAGACCATCATGTACGGGTCAAGCTCGTCGAGGTCCACGCGGTTGGCGAAAACCTCCTTCTTCAGGCGCATGCTCAGGCACTGCACCTGTGGGTGTTCGCTGGCGTAGGCCTCGGTCAGCAGGAGTTTAAGCACTGACTTGTAGGGCGATTCGATGCCCTTGAACAGCTGCCAGAGCCCTGCGCCGATGAATTCGCCGGGCGGGATGTGGGACATGTTCCCGAGGTCGAGCACTTCGTCTTCGCGAATGAAGCGCTTTGACAGCAGCGTGTGGGTGTACTCGGCGTAACGCGTTTCTTCGTAGACCGGCACCAGCCACCAGATCGGCGTGCGGCCGGCCAGCCAGATGGCGGTGCGGTAAAACTCATCGAGCAACAGGTAATGCTGAGTCGTTCCGCAATCCTCGCCGCTCAACTGCGCATCACGCTCGCCTTGCACGAAGCGTTCTGGGTCGATCAGGAAGAAATGAGCCTCAGCGCCCATGGTCGCGGCCCAGGTTTCCAGTGCGTGACACTTTTTGCGCAGCTCAAGCACGGCTTCGGGCGAGAGGGTTGTCTCGTGGCAGATCCACACGTCCATGTCGCTCTGATCGGCCTGAGCCAGGGTGCCGAGGCTGCCCATCAGGAAAATGCCGTGGATCGGCTGGGGCAAATTCGTGCGACGCGGTTTGTAGGAAAACGACCGAGTCAGGCGTTGCGCTTCGGCCAGCGCTTGGGCATCCGGCTCGTAGTTTGAGACCCCCGCAGGCGTGGTCCCCGAAACGTAGCCCGGCAGCAGCGGATGGTTGACGTGGAAAAACAGCGGCAACAGGGCCAGCACCGATTGCTGGCGTGTGGACAGGCCCTCGTTGGCGCGACCCAGCCGCCCTTCATTAAGGGTCAGGAAGCGGTTGCGCAACTGGCTGAGGACCTTGCGGTCAATGCCCTCATCCAGATCGGGGCGAATCTCGGAACTACGGATCATCGCGTCTCAAAGCCGACGAACGGCACTGCTGGGGTGGTGAGCAAGGCGACAGTCCGGAAAGGTCCAGCATCAGACGGCTGTGGTACGGCGGCTGTGTGTTTTTTTCTGGCGCCAGAATTTCATCGGCGCAGCATCTTACAAATGAAGGGTTCGCGAAACCTTTATTTCACGCTCCGTGCAAAGGTTTCGCGATGCGGCGATTTCAGGCCGCTTCCTGGGCGGTGGACAGAATGATCAACAGCGATTGTGCGTGTTCAGCGGCATCCAGCCCAAGGCTTGTGAGATAGCCACCGTCGACCTGGGTGATCAGGCCTTTTTCGAAAAGTCGTTTGGCAGCGGCAACGGCCGTGGGAGCGGCGACGTGGTGTACTTTGAGTCCCTCCTGGGTGTTGCGCAGGTTGTACAGCGACAGGATTTCCAGTTCGGCAACCAATTCAGGGGTAAACGACATAGGTGCTCCAGACTTTTTCTAATGGATGACGCGGCGATGAAATCGCAGACGTGACAGCCCCGTGGATCGAGCGGCAGCGGGGCATCTGGAGTGTAGTAAGCGTCTAGGGATTTTGCAGGAAGTATCTGGCCGGTCGTCAGGTGAGCTGTTGCTCGCGTCACCTGGGGCCGAATTGATCTGACATTCAACGGTCTGCGCGGCGTCTGTGGGAGCGAATTCATTCGCGAGACGGCGTTACAGACGATACATGTGCATCGGATATGAGGGCCTCTGGCGAATGAATTCACTCCCACAGAGGCGAGCACGCACTACCGATAAGCCGGATTATTCCTCGTCCAGCTTCACCCCCGGCGGCAGCTTGGGCAGGGCGCGCAGGGCATTCTCGTACCATTGGGTGTTGAACGGACGGTCTTCTTCGAGAATTCCATCGATCTCCACGGCAAGTACGTGGGCCATCATTTCCAGAATGTCGTCGCGCTCATAACCGACCAGGGTCAGTTTGTTGAACGTGGCTTTGGCGGCAGGCGGGTTGTCGCTTTCGATCTGGTTTTCGATGGCCTGGATCAGGGTCGATTCAGCGAATGCTTCTTCATCGTTATCGGTTTTGTCGCTCATGGTGGACTCCTGGATTAGCGGCTGGCCAGCAACTGCTTGCCGCGCACGACAGCTGCCTTGACCTGAGACGGCGCGGTGCCGCCGATGTGGTTACGGGCGTTGACCGAACCTTCCAGGGTCAGCACGGCGAACACGTTTTGCTCGATCTGCTCGCTGAACTGGCGCAGCTCTTCGAGCGTCATTTCCGCCAGATCCTTGCCGGTCTGCACGCCGTATTTCACGGCATGGCCGACGATCTCATGGCAGTCACGGAACGGCAGGCCACGGCGAACCAGATAGTCAGCCAGGTCGGTTGCGGTGGAGAAACCACGCAGGGCCGCTTCGCGCATGATGGCGTGTTTTGGCTTGATCGCAGGGATCATGTCGGCGAAGGCGCGCAGCGAGTCGCGCAGGGTGTCGGCGGCGTCGAACAGCGGCTCTTTGTCTTCCTGATTGTCCTTGTTGTAGGCCAGCGGTTGGCCCTTCATCAGCGTCAACAGGCCCATCAGCGCACCGAATACGCGGCCGCTCTTGCCACGCACCAGTTCTGGCACGTCAGGGTTTTTCTTTTGCGGCATGATCGAGCTGCCGGTGCAGAAGCGGTCTGGCAGGTCGATGAACTGGAACTGCGCGCTGGTCCACAGCACCAGCTCTTCGGAAAAACGCGACAGATGCATCATCGCCACACTGGCCGCCGAACAGAACTCGATAGCGAAGTCGCGATCGGACACGCTGTCCAGCGAGTTGCCGCCCACGGCTTCGAAGCCCAGCAGCTGACAGGTCAGTTCGCGATCGACCGGGTAGGTGGTGCCGGCCAGCGCGGCGCTGCCCAGCGGCATGCGGTTGGTGCGCTTGCGGCAGTCGACCAGGCGCTCGTAGTCCCGGCTGAGCATTTCAAACCAGGCCAGCATGTGATGCCCGAAGGTCACTGGCTGCGCGGTCTGCAGGTGGGTGAAGCCCGGCATGATGGTGTCGGCTTCACGCTCGGCCAGGCCCAGCAGGCCTTCTTGCAGGCGCGTGATCTCGGCCAGGATCAGGTCGATCTCGTCACGCAGCCACAAGCGGATGTCGGTGGCGACCTGGTCGTTGCGACTGCGGCCGGTGTGCAGTTTCTTGCCGGTGATGCCGATGCGGTCGGTCAGACGCGCCTCGATGTTCATGTGCACGTCTTCCAGGTCCACGCGCCAGTCAAACGTGCCCGCCTCGATTTCGCCCTGAATGGTCTTCAGGCCGTCGATGATCGTGTCGCGTTCGGCATCGGTCAGCACGCCGACTTTGGCCAGCATCGTGGCGTGGGCAACCGAGCCCATGATGTCGTGGCGGTAAAGGCGCTGATCGAAAGTGACGGAGGCGGTGAAGCGTGCGACGAAGGCGTCGACGGGTTCACTGAAGCGGCCGCCCCAGGACTGGTTGGTCTTGTCGGTGCTCATGGATTCGCTCGCTGCTCTGCTGATGACTGTTCTGGTGACTGCTTTGATAAATGACGGGCGTGGCCGGTTTTAAAAAAGGCGCCGGCGATAATAACAGCATTGGCGCTTTTTTATTCCGCACAGCTTGCCCGCGCGGGGAGGAGGGCCGAGACTGGAGCCATGCCAAACGAGCGCCATTCTCCGGGCCAGAGCACTGCGGCCGGTAAAGAGTTCTTCCTTCCGGAACTGTGCCTGCCTCAGGCGCTGTTGATGCTGGTCGTGCTCGCTGAACTGCTGGTGCTGGTGCTGGTGTTGATCGAACCGATGTCACCCACGTTCGACTGGGTGCGCCTGGCGCTGATTTCGCTGTTCGTGCAATGGATCGTGCTGCTCTCCGCAGGATTGCTGTGCGGGTTGCGCCCTTGGCTTGCGCGACTCAAACCGGGCGTCGCCGGTGCAGCGGGTTGCCTGCTGGTGGTGGCCGTAACGCTGCTGTGTACGGCGATCACCGATTATTGCCAGATGGTGGGCACATCGTCCCTCGACGGGGTCATCGAACGCTATCTGCGCTATTCGCTGATTGCCTTGATCCTGTCGGCGCTGATGTTGCGCTACTTTTATCTGCAGAGTCAGTGGCGCAAACAGCAACAGGCAGAGCTGCGGTCCAGGATCGAGTCGCTGCAGGCGCGCATCAGGCCGCACTTTCTGTTCAACACGCTCAACAGCATCGCCAGCCTGGTCACCAGCGATCCGCTCAAGGCCGAGCAGGCGGTACTGGATCTCTCGGACCTGTTTCGCGCCAGCCTGGGCAAGCCCGGCAGCCTGACCACGTGGCGCGACGAACTGGAATTGGCCAGACGATATCTGTCGATTGAGCAATATCGCCTCGGCGAGCGTCTACAGTTGGACTGGGACGTCAGCGCAATTCCCGACGACTTGCCGATTCCCCAGCTAACCTTGCAGCCATTACTTGAAAACGCATTGATCTACGGCATCGCGCCCCGTGTGGAAGGAGGCGTGGTCAGGGTCGAGGCGAACTACGAACGGGGAGTATTTCTATTGCGCGTCAGTAATCCCTACGACGAGGTCGCCCTACGGCAGACTTCAAGCGGCACTCAGCAGGCCTTGGCAAATATCGGCGCTCGAATCACGGCACTTTTTGGCCCACACGCGAGTCTGAGCGTGGAACGCCGTGACGGTCGTCACTTCACCTGTCTACGCTATCCTTGTGCGAGACTCACGCAGGAAGCCAGAGCAATATGAATGTCCTGATCGTTGATGACGAACCCCTAGCCCGCGATCGCCTGAGCCGTCTGGTTGGCGACCTCGAGGGTTATCGGGTCCTTGAACCCAGCGCCACCAATGGCGAAGAAGCCTTGACGCTGATCGATAGTCTGAAACCCGATGTCGTGTTACTCGACATCCGCATGCCGGGCCTGGACGGGCTGCAGGTTGCGGCCAGATTGTGCGAACGCGACACTCCGCCCGCGGTGGTGTTTTGCACCGCCCACGATGAGTTTGCCCTGGAGGCTTTTCAGGTCAGCGCCGTGGGGTATCTGGTCAAGCCGGTGCGTCCGGAAAGTCTGCTGGAAGCCTTGAAAAAAGCCGAGCGTCCCAATCGTGTGCAACTGGCGGCGATGACCCGCCCTGCCGCCGAAAGCGGCACCGGCCCACGCAGCCACATCAGCGCCCGCACGCGCAAAGGCATCGAGCTGATCCCGCTGGACCATGTCATCTATTTCATCGCCGATCACAAATACGTGACGCTGCGCCACGAGGATGGCGAAGTGCTGCTCGATGAGCCGTTGAAAGCGCTGGAAGATGAATTCGGCGACCGTTTCGTGCGCATCCACCGCAACGCGTTGGTGGCCCGCGATCGCATCGAACGGTTGCAACGCACGCCATTGGGGCACTTCCAGCTGTTCCTCAAGGGCCTCAATGGCGATGCGCTGATCGTCAGCCGCCGCCACGTGGCCGGCGTGCGCAAGATGATGCAGCAGTTGTAGCTCTGCGCTCGCTGACTTGTATGGCGCCTGTGGGACCTTGAAACCTGTGGGAGCGAATTCATTCGCGAGACGGCGTTACAGACGACATATTGGCATTGGGTATAAGGGCGTCTCGCGAATGAATTCGCTCCCACAGGTCCATTTGCAACGCGGCGGGTAATTGGAAAGCGACACGCCGTCGCATGGCTTGCGAGCACCGATTGAGATCATGATACGTGCAGATTGACAACAGCCATTCGGCCCCGTTGGGCCGAGCTGTTATCATTCGCCGCATTCACTCAGTACGGATTGATCCATGTCCTCTCGCGAAATCCGCATCGCTACCCGCAAAAGTGCACTGGCGCTCTGGCAGGCCGAATACGTCAAGGCTCGTCTGGAACAGGCTCATCCGGGCTTGATTGTGACCCTGGTTCCGATGGTCAGCCGTGGCGACAAGTTGCTGGATTCGCCGCTGTCGAAAATCGGCGGCAAGGGCCTGTTCGTCAAGGAGCTGGAAACCGCGCTGCTGGAAAACGAAGCCGACATCGCCGTGCACTCGATGAAAGACGTGCCGATGGATTTCCCACAGGGCCTGGGCCTGTTCTGTATCTGCGAGCGTGAAGACCCACGCGATGCGTTCGTTTCCAACACCTTCGCAAGCCTCGACGAACTGCCCGCCGGCAGCATCGTCGGCACCTCGAGCCTGCGTCGTCAGGCGCAACTGTTGGCTCGTCGTCCTGATCTGAAAATCCATTTTCTGCGCGGCAACGTCAACACCCGTCTGGCCAAGCTGGATGCTGGCGAATACGACGCCATCATCCTTGCGGCCGCCGGGTTGATTCGCCTGGGTTTCGAAGACCGCATCACCTCCCCGATCAGCGTCGACGATAGCCTGCCAGCTGGCGGCCAGGGCGCGGTCGGCATCGAGTGCCGCAGCGTCGACATCGAGCTGCACGCGCTGCTCACGCCCCTGCATCACAACGACACCGCTGTGCGCGTCACGGCCGAACGCGCACTGAACAAGCACCTCAACGGTGGCTGTCAGGTGCCGATCGCCTGTTACGCGGTGCTCGAAGACGATCAACTGTGGCTGCGTGGTCTGGTGGGCGATCCTGCCGGAAGCTTGCTGCTGCGTGCCGAAGCCCGTGCCCCGCATGCCGATGCACAGACGTTGGGTGTGCAGGTGGCCGAGGCGCTGCTCGATCAGGGCGCGGCGAAGATCCTCAAGGCGGTCTACGGCGAGGCGGGCGAGGAGTGAAGGGCTGGCGTTTGCTGCTGACCCGCCCGGCCGAGGAGTCGCAAGCCCTCGCGCGCACCCTGGCCGACGAAGGCGTGTTCAGCGCCAGCCTGCCGATGCTGGACATCGAGCCGCTGGCTGTCTGCGAAAAAAGCCGAGCAATCATCTACAACCTTGCCGCTTACTGCGCGGTGATCGTGGTCAGCAAGCCGGCCGCGCGGCTGGGCCTTGAGTTGGTCGATGAGCTCTGGCCGCAGCCGCCGATGCAGGATTGGTTCACGGTCGGCGCTGCTACTGCGCAGATCCTCGACGATTACAACCTGCGCGTGTTCTTCCCCGAGCACGGCGACGACAGCGAAGCGCTGCTCGACCTGCCGCAACTTCAGCAAACACTTTGCTCTGTGTACGACCCCAAAGTGCTGATCATGCGCGGCGAAGACGGCCGCGAATTGTTGGCCGAGCGCTTGCGCGAACGGGGCGTCAGTGTCGATTATCTGCCGCTCTACCGCCGCAAGCTCCCGCAATACGCGGCGCTCACCCTGCCGAACACAGTCCGGGCGGAACGCTTGAACGGGCTGGTGGTCAGCAGTGGACAGGGTTTTCAACATCTGCGTGAACTGGCGGGCGATACATGGCCCGAACTTGCGCGGTTGCCTTTATTTGTACCGAGCCCTCGGGTCGCTGAAATGGCGCGTGCGGCCGGGGCTCAGACCGTTGTGGACTGCCGGGGCGCCAGCGCTTCGGCTTTGCTGGCAGCGCTGCGGGAACACCCCGAACCTGCCTCTCAGGCGTAATGATCGACGAGTCGGATTACGCGATTACGCCCAAATGCAAAGGATGGATACGTGAGCGAATCAGTCTTGCCAAAAGATGACGTTGAACCGGTACTGACCCAATCCGGGCCGCTGCCGGATCCAGCGCAAAAAGAACCCTCGAACCGCCGCTCCGGCAATGGTCTGGCCGTTCTGGCGTTACTGCTGGGCGCAGCGGGTGTGGCCGTCGGTGGCTGGAGCGTCTGGCAGCTGCGCGCCATTCAGACCGGTCACCAGCAGCAGGCCGGGCAGCTTCAGGACATCGGCGCGCAAACCCAGAGCCTCAAGCAGAGCGAGCAACAATTGGCAGCACGGCTGTCCGCCTTGCCGCCTGCCCAGGAGCTGGAAGACCGCCGCCGTCTGGTGACGCAGCTGCAAGGTGATCAGCAGCGGTTGAGCCAGCGCGTCGAGACCGTGCTGGGTGCCAGCCGCAAGGACTGGCGTCTGGCCGAGGCCGAGCATCTGTTGCGGCTGGCGAGCCTGCGGTTGTCCGCGCTGCAAGACATTAATAGCG
Source organism: Pseudomonas sp. GW821-FHT02A11 (assembly GCF_059421985.1). NCBI lineage: Bacteria > Pseudomonadati > Pseudomonadota > Gammaproteobacteria > Pseudomonadales > Pseudomonadaceae > Pseudomonas > Pseudomonas sp. GW821-FHT02A11. Next base: position 124,589 of record NZ_JBWKWB010000006.1, on the reverse strand, counting down.
CACAGGCGCTGGTGCAGGGCGCCGACGAGATTCTGCGTGAACAGGACGATCCGGGCGCCTACGCTGCACGTGAGCAACTGGCGAAAAGCATGGCCGCCCTGCGCAGCGTCGATCAGCCAGACCGCACAGGGCTGTTCCTGCAACTGGCCGCCCTGCGCGATCAGGCGACTCAGCTGAACGCGCTGGCGCCTGAGTACAAGGACAAAGGCGAGTCGCTGCTGGGCCTCACCGATGGCAGCGAAGACAGCTACTGGGCCAAGTGGTGGGACAAGATCTCCCAGTACATCCGCATCGATTTCCACGCTGACAAAAACATTCGTCCGCTGCTCGCCGGACAGAGCCTGACCCAGGTGCGTCTGGCCCTGAGCTTGGCGCTGGAACAGGCGCAGTGGGCCGCGCTCAATGGCGAGCAGCAGGTCTTTGCCAAAGCCGTGACCGAAGCGCGCAGCGTCTTGGACGCCAACTTCAATCAGGACAACCCGCAAAGCAAAGTGCTGGGCGAGCGTCTGGACGAGCTGGCCAAGCAACCGGTGTCGGTGGTCACGCCCGATCTGGCGCAGAGCCTTGGCGCGGTGCAGGCCTATCTTGAGCAGCGCCACACGCCTGTGGGCGGCGCGCTGGAGCAACCGGCTGAAGGGGCAACCGCCGGGAGCAAACCATGAAGCGCGCCTATGTGATCGTGTTCATCCTGATCGTGATCGCGGCCTGTGTGGGGCTCGCGATCTCTCGTCACGCGGGCTACGTGTTGATCGCCTATGACACCTTCCGATACGAGTCCAGTCTGTGGGCCGCGTTGGCCGTGCTGATCGCGGTTGTTTTCGTTGTCTGGCTGGTGCGTGCACTGATCCGCCTGTTGACGACCTCAGGTGGCGTGGTCAATCCCTGGTCGCGCCGCAACCGCAGCCGTCGTGTTCAAGTGGCCATCGAACAGGGTCAAATGGACCTTGCCGAAGGTCGCTGGGCCAGCGCGCAGCGTCATCTGCATCGCGCGGCGGAGGCTGAGCGCCAGCCGCTGCTGTATTACCTCGGTGCTGCTCGCGCGGCCAACGAACAGGGTCGCTACGAAGAAAGCGACAACCTGCTGGAGCGTGCTCTGGAGCGTCAGCCTCAAGCGGAATTGGCGATTGCCTTAAATCACGCCCAGCTGCAACTGGATCGAGGCGACAGCGATGGCGCACAGGCCACGCTGCAAGCGATGCACGATCGTCATCCGCACAATCCGCAGGTGCTGCGTCAGTTGCAACGCCTGTATCGCCAGCGCGGCGAGTGGTCGGAGCTGATTCGCCTGATGCCTGAGCTGCGCAAAGACAAGGTCCTGCCTGCGCAAGAGCTCGCCGAGCTGGAGAAGCGCGCATGGGGCGAAAATCTGTCCCTGGCCGCATATCGAGGTGAGGAGGGCGACGCCGGCTTGCCTGCCTTGGAAAAAGCCTGGCAGCAGCTGACGTCGGCGCAACGCCAGGAGCCTGCGCTGATTCTGGCGTACGCCGATCAACTGCGTCGCCATGGCGCCGATGTACAGGCCGAAGAGGTGCTACGCAACGCGATCAAACGCGATTACAACAGCCATCTGGCGCGACTGTACGGATTGGTGCGCGGCAGCGATGCGGGCAAGCAACTGCAAACGGCAGAAGGCTGGCTCAAGCAGCACCCGGACGATCCCGGCCTGCTGTTGACGCTGGGCCGTCTGAGCTTGCAAAGCAGCCTGTGGGGCAAGGCTCGCGATTACCTGGAGGCCAGCCTGCGGCTGCAGCGCAATCCCGAAGCCTGCGCCGAGCTTGCGCGCCTGCTGGGGCAACTGGGTGAAATCGACCGCAGCAATCAGTTGTTCCAGGAAGGTTTGGGGCTGCTGGACGAGCGTTTATTGGCTCGCCCGCTGCCTTCGCTGGCTCGCGCATGAACTGAAATATCTTGATCCGCAAAAGGCCCTTGAACAGGGCCTTTTGTTATTGTTTCGCCAAAGTGTGTAGGGCTTTTCTATATGCGTTGCAGGAAGTTATGCGGTTCGTGGATGGGCGGATGCAACTTCCTATACGTGCAGTCGATAAATCCTTACGAATGCTGGGAAATATCCTCCTCCGGTTACCTTGAAAGCGACTCTCGCTTTCCTCTACCGTAACCGCCTTCGTCTTTTGTTACGGATTTTCCATGCACTTGGCTCGCACCCGTTCCCTGTTCTTTATGGCGTTTCTTGCCTGCGCCTTGACGGCGGGAGCGGCTGTCGGTCTGCAGGACGCGGTCGGCTCAACGCCGTGCCCGCTGTGCATGTTGCAACGGGCATTGATGGTGGCGTGCTCGGCAATTTGTCTGATTGCTGCCGTCCATGTACCTGCTCGGCGCGGATGGCGAGTTTACTCGGGCGTTCTCGCACTCTTCGCGCTGATGGGCGTGACCGTCGCTGCGCGACAGGTCTGGTTACAAGACTTTCCCCCCGAGGACCTCGCGTCCTGCTTTGAGAATCTGCAGCACCTTCTGAATACGCAACCCTTTGCCAAAGTCGTTTACCTCATGCTGATAGGCGCCGCCGGCTGTTCTGAAATCACCTGGACACTTTTCGGCATCAGTCTTCCCGAGTGGAGCCTGCTGGCCTTTTCAGGCATCAGCCTGTTCGCCCTGTACTATCTGCTCATCGAATTTCGTCGATCTGGATCAATGGATCCGGGATTGCCGGATTAAACACTTGTATGAACTTTATCGACTGCGTACCTTGAAGGCCTCGCCGTGCGGGCATAATCTGGGCCGCACGCATCATCGGATCAACGCTGCTGTCGACGTTTTTTCACAGCCGGTTTTCATAGGCGTCACGCTGGATCGCCAGACGATTTCAGGTCGAATGCCCCGAAGGGAAGAGAGAACATCATGCTGGAAAGTTGTCAGAATGCTCAGGAACGCTGGGGTGGGGTTCACAAACTGATCGACCGTTGGCTAAACGAACGCAATGAGTTGATCCAGGCTTACGATGTGCTGGGGTCCGAGCCCGAAGCTTTGTCTCAAAACGGCAAACCACTGCAGGACTTTTGCGGCGCTCTGGTGGATTACGTATCGGCCGGGCACTTTGAGATCTACGAGCAACTGACCAGCGAAGCCCGCGCGTTCAACGATCAGCGCGGCCTTGAACTGGCCGACACCCTTTACCCGCGCATCGACGTCATCACCAAGAAGCTGCTGGCGTTCAACGATCTGTGTGATGAAGGCAAATGCGTTGCCGAGAAATTCAAGGAGCTGGGCGGCTTGTTGCACGAGCGCTTCGAACTTGAAGACTGCCTGATCGAAGTGCTGCACAACGCGCACAAGGAACAGGACGCGGTACAGGCGTAACGGGCTTTGCAATATTAAGCCTGACCGGTTTCGCGATACTCAAAAGGGTGCTCCAAGGCACCCTTTTTCATGGGTCGAATTCTGTTACTGGGAAACCGCCAGCAGTTCGATTTCAAACACCAGCGGGGTGTAAGGATCGATCAGATCGCCGGCGCCTTCTGCGCCGTAGGCTTGTGCCGAAGGGATCACCAGACGCCATTTCGCACCGACGGGCATGTCCACCAGTGCGGTGGTCCAGCCCGCGATCACGCTGTCCAGGCGGAACCATTGCGGCTGCTGGCTCTGATCGAAGATCGTCCCGTCAGGCAGGCGCCCGACGTACTTCACCTGTACGCGACCGTTGATGTCGGGCTTGGGACCGTTGCCGGGAGTCAGTTCGGTCATGAGGATGCCGTCTGCCAACTGACGCACGCCTGGTTTGGCCTTCTCGGCATCCATGAAGCGACGTTCTTCCTTTAGCGCGGCTTCGGTCTGCGGTTCTGACTGACCCGAGTTTTCTGCTTGCGCGAGCGCGGCGTCGTGGTCGCTGAGAATCTGCTCCATGCGCTCCTGTTTGATCGCCAGCGGCTTGTTCTGATACGCCTGCTGCAGCCCTTCGATCAGGGCGGGCAGTTGCAGGTCGGGCGCTTCCTGGCGCAGGCGTTCACCCAGGCTGGCCCCCAGGCTGTATGCCAGATCATGAGCATTGTCGGAGGGTGGCGCATCGGTCGCGTGAGCAAGGGGTACCAAGAGGAACAACGACATAAACAGGTAGCGCGACATGAATGCTCTCCGGCCTGGGAAGTGGCGATTATGCCAGCGCCGGGGAGCAAATGTGATGACGATGTGAAGGGATTTTGGCCGTCGTGCAACAGACCATTATTTGCAGTGTCAAGATGCGCTAGCGGCGGTGCGGGCAGAGGTCTAGTATGAGCCGCATTCAAATCAGCCAGGAGGTAAGTCATGTCGGCCAACAAGAAGCCAGTAAACACTCCGTTGCATTTGCTCCAACAACTGTCCAGCAGCTTGCTCGAACACCTTGAGGATGCCTGCTCCCAAGCCTTGGCTGACGCCGAAAAATTGCTCGCCAAGCTTGAGAAACAACGCGGCAAGGCTCAAGAAAAACTGCACAAGTCCCGCACCAAACTGCAGGACGCTGCCGCCGCCGGTAAATCCAAGGCACAAGCCAAAGCCAAAGATGCTATCGCTGAACTCGAAGCGCTGCTCGATGCGCTGAAAGATCGTCAGACCGAAACCCGCGCTTACATCCTCAACCTCAAGCGTGATGCTCAAGAAAGCCTGAAGCTGGCGCAAGGTGTTGGTCGTGTGAAAGAAGCGGTGGGTAAAGCACTGAGTGATCGCGCTGCCAAAACACCTGCCAAAGTGGCTGCAAAACCTGCGAGCAAAGCCGCTGCAAAATCTGCCGCCAAGCCTGCGGCGAAAGCTCCAGCCAAGGCACCTGTCAAAGCCGCCACTGCCAAGCCTGCTGCCGCGAAGCCGGCTGCCAAAGCTCCAGTAAAAGCCGCGGTTGCAAAACCTACCGCAAAAAACGCGGCCGCTAAACCTGTTGCCGCCAAGGCACCGGCTGCTGCCAAGCCAGCCGCCAAAGCCGCGAGCAAGCCGGCCGCCACTGCGAAAGCCCCGGTTGCAGCCAAGGCCCCCGTTAAAACTGCAGCGGCAAAACCTGCAGCCAAACCTGCCACTGCTGCTGCCAAGCCCGCCGCTAAACGCGCTGCGAAGCCTGCGGCAAAAGCGCCTGTCAAACCCGCCGCGAGCGCTGCGGCAAAACCGACTGCGGCCAAGCCTGCTGCCAAGCCTGCCGCTGCCAAAGCGGCGACCGCTGCTGCAAAACCGGCTGCCAAGCCAGTGGCTGCGAAACCTGCTGCCAAGCCCGCTGCTGCAAAACCAGCCGCCAAGCCTGCCGCGCCAGCCGCCGCTGCCAAGCCTGCGAGTACTGCTCCGGCCGCGTCGACTTCGACCAGCGCATCCGCCGCTCCGGTAGCGCCGATTTCTTCGGCAGCAACGCCAGCGACCGGTTCGACGTCGAACAGCGCATCCTAAGCAGCATCCTCCCCGACGCGCCGCAACACTTGCAGCGCGTTGGGGGCTTTGTTCGCGGCTTCTCCCGCGAGCGCCTCCAGCCAGACGCCGCTTGTTTGAGCGCCAACCTCTGGCCAGTTCTGCACCAATCGTTGCAACCTCACCAGCAGCTCGCGCTCGGCATCCAGTTCCAGCACTTTCAATCGCTCCCGTAACGCACTCAGCTCGACGTCTGTCGCGGCTGAGGCTTTCCACTGGGTACGCACGGCTCGCAGAGGCCCGACAACGTCATCGTGCCAAGGGGTCGCCAATTGTCTGATTTCCTCGGCTCGCTGAGGGTTGAAGGCTATGCCGCGCTGGTCCACCCAGACCCCGCACAACAGCGCGCAGACATTGCCGCCATTGGCTTGCAGCGTCAGGCACGCTTGTTCAACGCCTGGTTTGGCGTAGAAATCGAGGGTGAAACTCCAAAGGTCAGAAAGCATCGTCATCTACCTGTTTTGGACGAAGCTGGTAGACTCCGCCGCCATTATGATCAGACTTCAAAGCCTTACCTTACAGCGTGGTCCGCAACGTCTGCTAGAAGACGCCGAGCTGACGCTTCACGCCGGTCAGAAAGCCGGCCTGATCGGTGCCAACGGCGCCGGTAAATCCAGTCTTTTCGCCTTGCTGCGGGGTGAACTGGCCCCCGACAACGGCGACTGCCTGCTGCCCGCCGATTGGCGCATTGCCCATATGCGTCAGGAGGTCGACACCCTCGAACGCCTGGCGGTGGACTACGTGTTGGACGGCGACCTGCGTCTGCGTCAGGTGCAGGCGGATCTGGCGGCCGCTGAGGCGGCCCACGATGGCGCGGCGCAGGCGCGTCTGCACGCCGAGCTGGACAGCGCCGATGGCTACACCGCCGATGCGCGGGCCCGCAAGCTGCTGGCCGGTCTGGGCTTCACCAATGAGCAGATGGAACGTCAAGTCGGAAGTTTCTCCGGCGGCTGGCGGATGCGTCTGAACCTGGCGCAGGCTTTGATGTGTCCCTCGGACCTGCTGCTGCTCGACGAACCGACCAACCACTTGGACCTCGACGCCATTCTCTGGCTCGAAGACTGGCTCAAGGGTTATCCGGGCACGCTGCTGCTGATTTCCCACGACAGGGATTTTCTCGACGCAGTGGTCGATCACGTAGCGCACGTCGAACAGAAAAAGATCACCCTCTATCGCGGCGGTTACAGCGCCTTCGAGCGCGCCCGTGCCGAACGTCTGGCCCAGCAGCAACAAGCCTACGAGAAGCAGCAGGCCCAGCGCGCGCACATGGAAAAGTACATCGCCCGCTTCAAGGCCCAAGCCACCAAGGCCCGTCAGGCGCAGAGCCGAATCAAGGCGCTGGAGCGGATGGAAGAGCTGTCGGCGGCCCACGTCGATTCGCCGTTCAACTTTGTGTTTCGCGAGTCCGACAAGATCTCCAGCCCGCTGCTGGATCTGTCTGACGCGCGCCTGGGTTATGGCGACAAGGCCATTCTGCAGAAGGTCAAGCTGCAACTGACGCCAGGTGCACGCATCGGTCTGCTGGGCCCGAACGGCGCTGGCAAGTCCACGCTGATCAAGAACCTCGCGGGCGAACTTGAACCTTTGAGCGGTCGTTTGCTACGCGGCGAGAACACCGTTGTTGGCTATTTCGCCCAGCATCAGCTGGATTCTCTCGACGCCAAGGCCAGCCCGTTGTTGCACCTGCAGCGCCTGGCACCGACTGAGCGTGAGCAGACCCTGCGCGACTTCCTCGGCGGTTTCGATTTCCGTGGTGCGCGGCTGGAAGAGCCGGTGCTGAATTTCTCCGGTGGCGAAAAGGCTCGTCTTGCTCTGGCCCTGATTGCCTGGGACAAGCCCAACCTGCTGTTGCTCGACGAACCGACCAACCACCTGGATCTGGAAATGCGCCTGGCCCTGACCATGGCGTTGCAGGAATTCAGTGGCGCGGTGCTGGTGGTTTCTCACGATCGTCACTTGCTCAAGAGCACTACCGACAACTTCCTGCTGGTCGCCGATGGCGCGGTCGAGGAATTCGACGGCGACCTAGACGACTACACCCGCTGGCTGGCGGATTACCGTCAGCGCAACGCGCCGGTCAGCAACACGCCGGTCAACCCGGACAAGACCGACAAAAAAGCCCAGCGCCAACAGGCTGCTGCGCTGCGTCAGCAACTGGCCCCGCACAAGCGCGAAGCCGACAAGCTGGAAAAAGAACTCGGCACCGTCCACGAGAAGCTGGCGAAGATCGAAGTCGCCCTGGGCGACAGCGCGGTCTACGAGGCAGCCACCAAGGATACGCTGCGCGACTTGCTGGCCGATCAAGCCAAACTCAAGGTCCGTGAAGCGGAGCTGGAAGAGGCCTGGATGGCAGCGTTGGAACTCCTGGAGTCGATGCAGGCCGAGCTGGAAGCGTTGTCCTGATGGAAGCGTTGGCGCTGCCGGTTCCGGCGTACTGGATCGAGCCGATCCTGATTGGCTTGCAGATTCTGTTGATCCTGCTCATCGGCTACACGCTGCAACGCTTCGTGGCGCGCTTTCTCACGCGCATGGCCGAGCGGTATCCACTGTTGCCGCCGGAGCTGTTGGTGATGGTCCGCGGTGGCCTGCGCTGGCTGATCATGGGCACGGCCTTCGTGGCGGTGCTGGGACGTCTCGGCGTGTCAGCCTCAGTGCTGTGGGCTGCGCTTTCGGGCTTCGTGGCCGTTGCGGCGGTGGCGTTCTTCGCCATGTGGAGCGTGCTGTCGAACCTGTTGTGCGCGGTGTTCATCTTCACCATGGGGCCGTTTCGCATCGGCGATGTGGTTGAACTGGTGGACACCACTGACAAGCCCGGCATCAAGGGCCGCGTCACGGCCATCAACTTGATGTTCACCACCCTGGTTGAGCCCGCCGAACTGGGTGGCACGCTGGTGCAGGTGCCCAACAGCCAGTTTTTCCAGAAGTCGATCCGCCGTTGGCGCGGCAACGACGGCATGGCGATCATCTCGGGCGAAAAGCGAACCGGCGACACATCGGCGTCGAAGTAGCACTGCCAAGTGCCTGCAAAACAGCTATTCGTGAATCTGGCGTAACAGTTAGAAATAATTGGTCTTTGCCTCGCGCAGACACTAGGTTAGACGGCAGTTCGGTTCTGCCTGAGGTGTGTCATGTCGCTCGAAACGTGGCTGGCGTTTTTCGCTGCCTGCTGGGTCATCAGTCTTTCTCCGGGCGCCGGTGCGATCGCATCGATGTCCAGTGGTTTGCAATACGGGTTCTGGCGTGGTTACTGGAACGCTCTGGGTCTGCAACTGGCGCTCATTGTGCAGATCGCAATCATCGCTGCCGGCCTTGGCGCCGTGCTGGCGACCTCGGTCATGGCCTTCACCCTGATCAAATGGTTTGGTGTCGCGTATCTGGTGTACCTGGGCATCAAGCAATGGCGCGCCTTGCCCAGCGATCTGTCCGCAGATGCGGCTATCCGCCCGATCGGCAAGCCGCTGGCGCTGGTTTTTCGCGGTTTTCTGGTGAACATCAGCAACCCCAAGGCGCTGGTGTTCATGCTGGCGATCCTGCCGCAGTTCATCGATACACACCTGCCACTGTTGCCGCAGTACCTGATGATTGGCGTGACGATGGTCAGCGTCGATCTGATCGTGATGGCGGGGTATACGGGGCTGGCGTCCAAGGTGTTGCGTGCGTTGAAGACGCCTAAGCAGCAGCGTCGGATGAACCGCACGTTTGCCGGGTTGTTCGTCAGTGCGGCGGCATTTCTGGCGACGTTGCATCGCGCGTAACGTTGGATCATGAAGGACCTGTGGGAGCGAATTCATTCGCGAGAGGCCGGAACATCCGAAGGAGATCGATTGGATGTACCGCCGCATCGCGAATGAATTCGCTCCCACAGTTGATTTGCGGAGGCCTTGAAGCTCAACGCAAAATCTTCGGCGCCTCATCACGTGGCAGGTTGTTGCGTGGCGCAGGCTGCTCCTGTGAGTACTCGATTTCGCCACGCAGTTGCTCACGCAACTGACGCGCGACGTCCACCCCGATCGACTTCGACACATCCCTCACCACCCGGCCTCGGTTGGCGTTGACGCGCACGTCGTTGCCGTTGACCAGCTTGGTGTCCTGACCTTCGCCCATCGCCGTGAACGCCGAGGTGATCTCGAAGGTGCGGGTGTTGATCAGGCTGAAGTCGCCTACCAGCGTCAGGCCCAGCACCGCCGAATGGCTGTTGGTGTTGGCGATTTCGTTGATGTCCTGACGGAAATCGATGTCCGACACCGTACCGAACAGCACGTAGTCAGCGCCTTTGAAGTTGCCGTTCTTGATGCGCTTGATGACGTCGTACACGTCCTCCTTCGCGCTGGCGGTGTAGGGCGTGCCCTGCACCAGCTGAAACATCCCGGACTTGAGAATCTCGCCCTTGATGTCGCCGCTGAATTTACGCAGTTCGCCCTGCTCGATGTAGGTGTTGCGTGCCTCGTACTCGTTGTAGCTCGATGAGCCGCTGGCACTGTAGCGATTGACCTGAAGGTTGGTCTGCGCCGACACCGTGTGGATGTACTGCTCCACCTGCTGCTCGAACGCCATGTCGGTGACCGCGACTTTGGGCGCGGCCTGGGCGCCTATCGCGCATACCAGGCCAAGAATGCCGATCCATGCACGCATTGCTTAGCGCTCCGTGGTCTTGCGGATTTCTTTCTCGTCCATCCACTCAGCGATGCCGCTTTCCACATCGATCAGTTGCAGGCTGAATTTATAGAAGACGTCCTTGTAGTCGCTGCTGCGCTTGACGATCGAGCTGATCGAGCCTTCAAGACGATATTTGGCCGCGACCATATTGCCGGTCTTGCTCACGGTGGACTTCTTGTACAGGCCGCTCTGATTCTGCAGCTTCAGCTGATCGACCTGGCTCTGCATGTCGGTGTTGTCGCTGGCGAAGCGAGCGGTGCCGGACTTCATCAGTTGGGTCTTGATCGACGTGGTGATTTCGCGGGTGTCGATGTACTCGCTGGTCTTGTTCTTCACGTCGTAGACCTGCACCACCGGGCGGCCCTGCAGGGTGCCGGACTGCGCCAGGGAGCGGGTCATGCTTTCGGCGATCATCTGAAGGTCCGTTGAGCCGAACTCGTTGGTCACGGTCTCGACAGCCTTGGTGTCGCCGTAGCTGATGTTCTTGCTGCCCAGTGTGGGCGAGTTGTTGGCGCAACCGGTGGCCAGCAGGGCGACGGCGGCGAGCAGAGAGAGGCGGATCAGGTGCATGTCTGGGTCTCTTTGAGCTGAGCGAAAGGGCGATTAAGGGGTTTTGACTTCGAGGCGGAAGTCAGTGGCCTTCGGCACCGGGGCGATGGCGGGCAGGAAGCTGCTCTGCGAGCCATACAGCGTCAGGCTTTTCCAGGTTTCGGGCTCGGCGACGGGGAAGCCGTCGTTACCCAGCCAGGCAAAGCGGTAGTACATCGTCTTGTTGTAACGGCTGGTGTTGTTCAGCGAGACGTTGACCGTCATGAAGCCGTTCTCGCGGGCAACGCGCATCGGTCCGATCTCGATGTTTTTCAGGTCACCCAGCGACACCACCTTGCTGGCGGCGCTGCCTGGGGCAGGTGGTGGCGGGGTGGCGCAACCGGCGAGCAGCACCAGTGCCATCAGCGCGAAAATGGTACGCATGAAGTGTCTCCGTTCAGGGTTTGTTGACGGCCACGGCCTGGGGCAGGCTGGACGGCATCACTTGGGCGGCGAGGCCCGCGGTGTAGACCTGATTGCCGATGGCGCGCAGGGTAACCACTTGATACGGGCGATCGATCTTCAGCTGCACCTGGGTACCGCCCAGCGAAGAGGGCAGTACCACTTGATGCTCGCCCTGTTTCAGGCGAATGCGCGCCACCAGCGTGTTGTCCGGCAGGGTGCGCCAGGTGCGGGTGTCGGCGCCTTCGGTAACCGCCGAAGCGATGCCCACGGCCAGGCCCGCCAGCGGGTTGGTATCGTTGAGATTCTTCTGCATCACGCCACGGCTGATGGCGCGCACGCTGGTGCGCAGGATGATGCCGGGCATGTCGTCACGCAGGGCGCGGCGTGACATGGCGGTGGTGCTGTTGAGCGCAGTGAGGTTGACCGGCTGACCATCGACGCCCACCTGATTGAAGAACGCGGTGGAGGTGTCGGCCTTGATGACCGGGAAGGACAGCGGGGTGATCACCAGATTGTTGTTGATCGGCAGGGGCAGCGGGATGCGGATCGAATCACGCGCCGGGGCGAAGCCGGTCTGCACCACGAGCAGCACATCGCTGCCTTCGGTCTGGCTGTTTTTGCTGCCGGCGGCGTCGAGATTGAGCAGCGCCTGATCCAGCAGAGGCGTGTTCGGGCGCAGTTCAGCGGCCTGTCGATAGCCCGGCGCGGCCAGGTCTTTCTCGCCCAGCGCTTCGTAGACGAAACCTGCGAGGTAGTGGCTGAACGCACTCTGGTAGCTATTTTTCAGGCTCACCACTTCCGGCGCGTCGAGGGATTCCACCGGATAACCCTTGAGGTCCTTGTACTGGGTGCTCACGCCCTTGGTCTTGGCCTCGTCCTCGCTCTTGAGGTACGCCTTGTCGCGCAGTTCGGCGATCACGGCTTCGCGTTCGTGGGTTTTCTTGATCTCGGTGCGCGCGCCTTCGAAGTCGTTCCGGGCCAAGAGATTCAGGGCCATCTGCGTGGTCAGCATGACTTTCTCGTAGTCATAGCCCTCGTAGCGACGCACCTTGTCGTTGACCAGGTAACTGCCGAATTGGGCCAGGTACTTGCCGCTGTCGAGCTTGACCGAGTCTTCCCAGGCAATGACGGTCTGGTCGGCGTGGCCCCACGCGGCCTGGCTGCCGGTCAGATCGCCCTTGGAGCGCAGCAGTTCGCCCTTCTCGAAGTAATAGAGCAGGTCTTTGTCGTCGCCTGTGTTGTTCTTTTCGAGGAGGGTCAGGGCACCGTCGACATTGCCGCTGGTGAGCTGCTGGTTGGTTTGCGCAAGTTCGGTGTCGTAGCTGCGAAAGGCGGCACAGCCGGTCAGTTGGGCAGTAGCGATCAGCGCGAGCGTACCCAGGGCGCGAGGTGACATCGAGATCAGTCCTTGAACAAGGCCGGCCGGGCGTCTGAGCATCCGGCCATGCAAATCCGTTTGAGGGAGGCGAGAGGCGCCTCATGAAGTAGCCAAAAGTGATGGCTGTCTGCCACGTAGTGGCGGCGGGGATTATAAGGAGCGGAGCGGTTAAAACAATGGCTTTTTGATGTCGCACGACACTTTCAGAAACGTCCGATGGACAAACTTGCGGGTGACGCAGTCTCTCCGGCACATCGACTGACAAACGCAATGTTGAGCGAATCGGACGAATGTGGACGCCATTGAGCCGCGATGCTTGAGTGCGCGACGCCCAACATGAACAATAGCAACCCTTCGCATTTCTATTTGAGATCCACTCATGTTTTCCCCGTCCCGCTTTCTGGCCTGCCTGGGTCTGACATCGCTGGTCCTGCTCAGCGTGGCAGCCCGAGCCGACTCCGTCGATGGCGCCGCGCAAGCGCTGCACCTGTTCAACTACGTCAGTGCCGATTACCCGGCGACCGTGGCAGGCGGCAACGTCGTCGACGAGGGCGAATACCACGAGCAGATCGAGTTTCTTGGCGCCGTCCAGAGTTTGATCGCAGGCTTGCCCCCACGGCCTGATCGTGCCGAGCTTGAGCAAGGAGCAAAGGCGCTGCTCACGGCCGTTGAGCAAAAGGCAGACGGCGCACAGGTCGCACGTCAGGCGCGGCTGCTGGGGGCCAGGCTGGCGGTGGCGTATGAAGTCAGCCAGGCGCCGGTCATCACGCCTGATGCGGCACGGGGCGCACCGTTGTACGCGCAATATTGCTCGGTTTGTCATGGCGACGCGGGGGCGGGCGATGGCCCCGCTGCAATCGGCATGTCCCCGGCGCCTGCCAATATGCGTGACGTCGAGCGCTTTGATCGTCTGAGCCTGTATGACGTTTACAGCACGCTGGGCCTGGGCATTGAAGGCACCGACATGCCGTCGTTCGCCGACCAGCTGGACGACCGCCAGCGCTGGGATGTGGCCACCTATATCGCCAGTTTCAGCGCAGACACCCAGGCGCAGCCGGTCAAGACCTTCAATCTCGCTGACCATGCGCGTCAGACGCCCGCTGAGATTCTCGCTGCCGAAGGCCCGCAAGCCGCCGCGACCTTCCGCGCCCAGCGCGCCCAGCCGCCGCAGGTCCAGCGTGGCCCGGCGCAGTTGCTCGACTACACCAGCCAGACGCTGGACAAAAGCCTTGCGGCGTATCAGGGCGGGGATCGTGAACAGGCCTATGATTTGTCGGTAGCGGCTTATCTGGAAGGTTTTGAGCTGGTCGAAAGCTCGCTGGATAACGTCGACGCCACGGTGCGCAAGGACACCGAAAAGGCCCTGATGGCTTATCGGCAGTCGCTGCAGGATGGCCTGCCCGCTGCCGAAGCTGCGCACAAGCTGGCGGCCGCGAAGGTCAAGCTCAAGGAGTCGGCGGACTTGCTCGGCAGCGATGGCCTGAGCACGTCGCTGAGCTTCATCTCGGGGCTCTTGATTCTGCTGCGTGAGGGGTTGGAAGCGATTCTGGTGCTGGCGGCGATTCTGGCCTTCCTGCGCAACACTGGCCAACAGTCGGCGGTGCGCAGCGTCAACGTGGGTTGGGGCCTGGCGCTGTTGGCAGGTCTGGGGACCTGGGCGTTGGCGGCCTACGTGATCGACGTCAGCGGCTCGCAACGTGAACTGCTGGAGGGCGCAACGGCCCTGTTCGCCAGTGTCATGGTGCTGTGGCTGGGGGTCTGGATGCATGACCGTCGCCACGCGGCGGCATGGCAGGACTACATCAAGAGCAGCCTGGTGGGCGGCGGTGGGCGTTTCGGTTTTGCAGTGCTGGCGTTTTTCTCGGTCTACCGCGAGCTGTTCGAGGTGATTCTGTTCTACGAAACCCTCTGGCTGCAGGCAGGCCCCGCCGGGCACAATGCCGTGCTGGCGGGTGGCGCAACGGCGCTGGTGCTGTTGGTGGGCCTGGCGTGGGTGATTCTGCGCGGCTCGGCGAAGCTGCCGTTGGCGATGTTCTTTGGCATCAATGCTGCGCTGCTGTGCGCGTTGTCGGTGGTGTTCGCGGGGCATGGCGTCAAGGCGCTGCAAGAGGCAGGCATCTTCGGTACGCGGCCTGTGCCGTTCTTCGAGTTCGACTGGCTAGGCATTCACGCCGACGCCTATTCATTGGGCGCCCAGGCAATTGCATTGATCGCGATCGCGGTGTTGTATGGCCGCAGCCGACTATCGGAAAAGCGCCGAGCCGAAATGGCGTAATGACCCCTGTAGCAGCACGGCTTGCCGGCGGTAGCGCCCTTACAATCGCCACCGCCGGCAAGCCGTGCTGCTACAGATCGCATGTTCAACAATCAGATTGGAGTTTCCCGGATGCGTGTATGGATCGATGCCGATGCCTGCCCCAAGGCCGCACGGGATCAGGTGGTCAAGTTTGCCCTCAAGCGGCAGTTCGAAGTTGTGCTGGTGGCCGGGCAGGCTGTTCCTCGGCCTGCCTTCGCTATCGTCAAACTGATCGTGGTGCCCAGCGGGCCTGATGCGGCCGACGATTATCTGGTCGAGCATGCGGTGCCGGGGGAGCTGGTGATCTGCAGCGACGTGCCGCTCGCCGACCGTTTGGTGAAGAAGGGCGTGGCTGCGCTGGACCCCCGTGGCAAGGAGTTCGACGCCCAGAACATGGGCGAGCGACTGGCAGTGCGCAATCTGTTTACCGACCTGCGCGAGCAAGGGCAGGCCGGTGGCGGGCAGGGCGCTTACGGCGACCGCGAAAAACAGGCGTTCGCCAATTCCCTGGACCGGATTTTGACCCGGTTGGCGCGCGAGCAGGATGTACGCGGTTGAAGACTGCGGGAGAGAATCTATTCGCGATTGGCCAGTGCGGCCGACACATCTCAACCGCCTGACCCGCTTTCGCGAATGAATTCGCTCCCACAGATGAACCCCGCATCGTTCAAGCCAGAGGCGTATCAGGCCGAGATCTCTTCGCTCTCCTGCACAAGCTCCAATACCCGATCCACCAGCTTGTTGATCCCCGACGCCGCTTCGCCGATGGACTTGGCGACCATGTACGCCGGGGTGCTGACCAGTTTGCGGTCTTTGTCTTCGACGATGTCCGTGACATCGCAATCCTGGTGCTGGCCACCCATTCTGGTGATCTGGGCGGCGGTTTCGGCGCAGTTGCCGATGGTGCAGGTCACGCCAGGGCCGTAGATCTTGGCCGCCAGCGCAGGTGACACGCAGATCAGGCCAATGGGCTTGCCCGCTTCTGCAAAGGCTTCGGCCATGGCCAATACCTCTGCTTGAACCTTGCAGGCGGAGCCTTCGAGGGCGAAGTTCGACAGGTTCTTCGCGGCACCAAACCCGCCGGGAATGATCAGGGCGTCGAATTCGCTGATGTCTGCCTCGCGAATGTCCTCGATGGCGCCCCGGGCGATGCGCGCCGACTCCACCAGCACGTTACGGGTTTCGGGCATTTCTTCGCCCGTCAGGTGGTTGATGACGTGGTGTTGGGCGATGTTCGGGGCGAAGCATTTCACCTCGGCGCCGCGTTGGTCCAGACGCAGCAGGGTGAGCACGCTCTCGTGAATTTCCGCGCCGTCCTGGACGCCGCAACCGGAAAGAATGACGGCCACTTTCTTGCTCATGCGTGTGTTCCCTCTCTTGGTCGATCCGTTCATGTCTACATGGATCGCAACTACGGCGGGGTGTTCATTGTTTGGAACCGCCTGTTCGGCAACTGGCGGAATCTGCCGTTGATGGCGCTGGCCTCGGTGGTGGGACTTTGGTCGGGCAGCGGATTGGGGTGGGCGGTGTTGCTGACGTATACCCTGGTGAGCGCAATCGTGGCGTATTGCGCTCGGGGCGTTTCACTCGTCTGGCCGGTCCTTGACCTCGACGGTGGCCGGGACCGCCAATTTGGCTTCCCGGGCGATGCGGGCGTTCTTGATGCGACGTCTGATCCACAGCAGGGCGCCGATCACCAGCAGCAGGCCGAGCACCCAGAGCTCGTACTTCTTGACGTTCCCCAGCAGGCCTTCGAGCACGGCGCCGAACTTGTACGCCGCCGCACCCAGTGCCGCCGCCCAGATCGCAGCGCCGATGCCGTTGAGCAGCAGATAACGGCCTGGCGGATACCCGGAAAGGCCGATCGCCACCGGCATGACCGTGCGCAGACCGTAGACAAAGCGGAAGCTCAGCACCCAGATGTCCGGGTGCTTGCGAATGTGTTCCAGCGCGCGATCACCGAGCATTTGCCAGCGCGGTTTGCGTGCTAGAAGCTTGCGGCCATGCTTGCGCCCCATGAAATACCAGAGCTGGTCGCCTGCGTAGCTGCCGAAGAAGGCAACCACTACGACCAGATTGATGTCCATGTACCCACGAAACGCCAGAAATCCAGCGAGAACCAGAATGGTCTCACCTTCGAAAAAGGTGCCGAGGAAAAGGGCAAAGTAGCCAAATTCTTGTAAAAAATGCTGGAGCATCATATGAGTGCTGGCGAAATGAACGCGCAGCCTAACGTGCCGGACACATTCAGGAAAGTGTCGAAATGTGTCACTACGTTAAAGTTTCCTACAGTCCAGACAGAATTCTCGTCTACAAAGCAGGTTTGCGTCCTGCACGGCAGGTTGCACATACAACTGTCATGCAAGAGTCATAATGCTGGCTTATAACTGTCACGTTTGCCCGCAGGAGTCCGGTGTGACCGGTCTGCGCTGCTGTTCGTCCCCCTTTGTGTCGTGGCGGGACCGGCAGGTCGATCTCTTCAGCCGTTCGCACGGCCCACTTGTTACAAGGGCAATTGCCTTACAGGATTATTCATGAGTACCGAAGGAACATCCGAAGCCGCCGTTGAAATCGAACCCCAGGTCGTGTCTCAGGAAGTCAATTCCGTCGTCGAGCCGACCATTGAAGTCGTTCCCGCCCTGGAGCCGCACCCGCCCGCCACACCCGCCGTCGTGATCCCCAACCTGGATGACAGCAGCCTTTATATTCATCGCGAACTGTCGCAGCTGCAGTTCAACATCCGCGTTCTGGAGCAGGCACTCGACGAGTCCTACCCATTGCTCGAACGCCTCAAGTTCCTGCTGATTTTCTCAAGTAACCTGGACGAATTCTTCGAAATCCGCGTTGCAGGGCTCAAAAAGCAGATCACCTTCGCCCGTGAACAAGCCGGTGCCGACGGCCTGCAGCCTCATCAGGCGCTGGCGCGCATCAGCGAGCTGGTGCATGGCCACGTCGACCGCCAGTACGCCATCCTCAACGACATCCTGCTGCCCGAGCTTGAAAAGCATCAGGTGCGCTTCATTCGTCGTCGTTACTGGACCACCAAGCTGAAAACCTGGGTCCGTCGCTATTTTCGTGACGAAATCGCGCCGATCATCACCCCCATCGGCCTGGACCCGACGCACCCGTTCCCGCTGCTGGTCAACAAGTCGCTGAACTTCATCGTCGAGCTGGAAGGCATCGACGCCTTTGGTCGCGACTCGGGTCTGGCGATCATCCCGGCCCCGCGCCTATTGCCGCGCATCATCAAGGTGCCGGAAGACGTCGGCGGCCCGGGCGACAACTACGTGTTCCTGTCGTCGATGATTCACGCGCATGCCGATGACCTGTTCCAGGGCATGAAGGTCAAGGGCTGCTACCAGTTCCGCCTGACCCGTAACGCCGACCTTGCGCTGGATTCCGAAGACGTCGAAGACCTGGCCCGCGCCCTGCGTGGCGAGCTGTTCTCTCGTCGCTATGGCGATGCCGTGCGTCTGGAAGTGGCCGATACCTGTCCCAAGCACCTGTCCGACTACCTGCTCAAGCAGTTCAACCTGAGCGAGACCGAGCTGTATCAGGTCAATGGCCCGGTGAACCTGACGCGTCTGTTCAGCATCACAGGGCTCGACAGCCACCCGGAGCTGCAATACCTGCCGTTTACCCCGGCGATTCCAAAGCTTCTGCAGAACAGCGAAAACATCTTCAACGTCATCAGCAAGCAGGACATTCTGCTGCTGCACCCGTTCGAGTCCTTCACCCCGGTGGTGGATTTGCTGCGTCAGGCAGCCAAAGACCCTCATGTGCTGGCCGTACGCCAGACGCTGTACCGCAGCGGCGCCAACTCGGAAATCGTCGACGCGCTGGTGGATGCCGCGCGCAACGGCAAGGAGGTGACAGCGGTCATCGAGTTGCGTGCGCGGTTCGACGAAGAGTCCAACCTGCAACTGGCCAGCCGCCTGCAAGCGGCGGGTGCGGTGGTGATTTACGGTGTGGTCGGTTTCAAGACCCACGCCAAGATGATGCTCATCCTGCGTCGCGAAGCGGGCGAGATTGTGCGTTACGCGCATCTGGGCACCGGTAACTACCACGCCGGCAACGCTCGGTTGTACACCGACTACAGCCTGCTGACCTCCGACGACGCGCTGTGCGAAGACGTCGGCAAACTGTTCAGCCAGCTGATCGGCATGGGCAAGACGTTGCGCATGAAGAAGCTGCTGCACGCGCCGTTCACGCTCAAGAAAGGCATGCTCGACATGATCGCCCGCGAGACGCAGTTCGCGACCGAGGGCAAGCCTGCGCACATCATCGCCAAGTTCAACTCGCTGACCGATCCGAAGATCATTCGCGCGCTGTATAAAGCCAGCCAGATGGGCGTGAAGATTGATCTGGTCGTGCGCGGCATGTGCTGCCTGCGTCCGGGCGTTCCGGGCGTGTCGCACAACATCCAGGTGCGCTCGATCGTGGGCCGCTTCCTGGAACACACCCGCGTGTTCTACTTCCTCAACGGCGGCGACGAGCAGATGTACCTGTCCAGCGCCGACTGGATGGAGCGCAACCTCGACAAGCGCGTCGAGACCTGCTTCCCGGTCGAGGGCAAGAAGCTGATTCTGCGCGTCAAGAAGGAGTTGGAGGGGTACCTGACCGACAACACCCACGCCTGGCTGTTGCAGCCGGACGGGCGCTACATCCGCAGCACGCCGACCGGCAACCAGAACCCCCGCAACGTGCAGGCGGCGCTTCTGGAGAAGCTCAGCAACCCCGTCCTCAGCGTACGCTGAGGACGATGCCGACTCGGGTCAGCCACTCCGCTTCCAGCGCGAAGTCGGCCTGAGTCAGCTGGTTGTTTTCCAGCCAGCCATCCGGGAACAGGATATCGAGCTGGTTATCATGGGCGGTCAGCACCGGTTGCGGCATCTCCTGGGTGCCACGAATGTGGTGGAACAGGATCGCGAAACGCAGCAGCACGCACAGACGAATCAGCTTCACGCCTTCATCGCCGAATTCGGCAAACTTGTCCTTGGGGATGTTGCGTCGATGGCCGCGCACCAGAAGGGCAAGCATCTGTTGGTCTTCCCGCGAGAAGCCGGACAAATCCGAGTGCTCGATCAGGTAGGCGCCATGCTTGTGGTAGTGGTAGTGGGCGATGTCCAGGCCGACTTCATGCACCTTGGCGGCCCAGCTCAGCAGGTCGCGGTACAGATTATCTTCCAGCTCCCACGCCTTGGCGACTTGCTCCAGCGCTGACAGCGCCTTGCGTTCGACGCGGGCGGCCTGTTGCAGATCGACGTGGTAGCGGTCCATCAGCGAGCTGAGGGTGCGCTCACGCACGTCTTCGTGGTGATGACGGCCCAGCAGGTCATACAGCACGCCTTCACGCAGCGCGCCTTCGCAGTGATCCATGCGCTGCAGGTCGAGGGCGTCGAAGATCGCTTCGAGAATCGCCAGGCCCGCCGGGAATATCGCCCGACGGTCGGGTTTGATGCCGTCGAAATCGATCTTGTCGACATCACCCAGCTTCATCAGCTTGCGCTTGAGCCACGCCAAGCCTTCAGCGTTGACCTCGCCATTGCCATGACCGCCAGCCTTCAACGCCAGGCCTATGGCGCGAATGGTCCCCGAGGAGCCGATGGCTTCATCCCAGGTCAGGCGGTGCAGGGCGTGCTCGATGCTCATGATCTCCAGGCGCGCTGCGGTGTACGCCTGGGCGTAACGGGCCGGGGTGATCTTGCCGTCCTTGAAGTAGCGCTGGGTAAAGCTCACGCAGCCCATTTGCAGGCTTTCGCGCAGCAAAGGTTCGAAACGCTGACCGATAATGAACTCGGTACTGCCGCCGCCGATGTCCGCCACCAAACGTTTGCCCGGTGTGTCGGCCAGTGTGTGGGAAACGCCGAGGTAGATCAGACGCGCCTCTTCGCGGCCGGAGATGACTTCCACCGGATGACCGAGGATTTCTTCGGCGCGATGAATGAATTCGTTACGGTTGCGCGCTTCGCGCAGAGCGTTGGTGCCCACGATGCGCACGGCGCCGGGCGGCATACCGTTGATCAGCTGGGCGAAACGCTTGAGGCAGTCGAGCCCGCGCTGCATGGATTCTTCGTTGAGCTTGCGCTCGTCGTCGATCCCGGCGGCCAGCTGCACTTTCTCACCGAGCCGCTCAAGGATGCGGATTTCACCCTGATTCGCTTTGGCAACAACCATGTGGAAGCTGTTGGAACCCAGGTCGATCGCGGCGATCAGCGAGAGGTTTTTTTCAGTGGATGGCGGCATGGTCAAAGGTCTCGGTCGAAAACCTAGACATCGTGCCACGAACCGCCATCGTCGCCAAACGAGTTGGCATCAATCAGCGCAAATCGCTGTAGGCGCGCGCTTGCCTGCGATTGCGGTGTGTCAGTGAGGTTTCCGTTTCATGACAGGGCGCCTTCGAGGGCAAGCCCGCTCCTACGGGCTGGGTGGTGTTGGGGTGCTTGAGGTTGGTTCTGGCGTATTGGGGGTGACCGAATCTACCGCAAACCCCTGTAGGAGTGAGCTTGCTCGCGATAGCGGTAGATCAGCCACTACAGCTTTGTCTGATCCGCCGAATCGCGAGCAAGCTCACTCCTACAGGTCCGCATTTACAGGTCTATCACAAGCGGCATATTCAGGCGTGCTCCACCGACCCAATGAAATTCGCCAGCTCCGGGGTTTTCGGGTTGACCATCAGTTCGCGCGGGTCGCCCACCTCGTGCACCTTGCCCTGATGCATGAACACCAGCTTGTCGCCGACCTCCCGGGCGAAGCGCATTTCATGGGTCACCATGATCAGGGTCATGCCGTCTTTGGCCAGCTCGCGCACAACGCTGAGCACTTCGTTGACCAATTCCGGATCCAGCGCCGAGGTGATTTCGTCGCACAGCAGCACTTTCGGCGACATCGCCAAGGCGCGTGCAATCGCCACGCGCTGTTGCTGCCCGCCCGACAATCGATCCGGAAAGGCGTCGAACTTCTCGCCCAGGCCCACGCGGTTGAGCATTTCCTTGGCCAGTTTGGTCGCTTCAGCCTTGGAGGTTTTCTTCACCACCTGCGGCGCGAGCATGACGTTCTCGCCGACGGTCAGGTGCGGGAACAGGTTGAACTGCTGAAACACCATGCCGACTTTCTGCCGCAGGCTGCGCAGGTCGGCCCGTGCGGCGTCCAGGTATTCGCCATCGACTTCGATCACGCCGTCGTTGATTGACTCCAGGCCGTTGAGGGTGCGCAGCAACGTGCTCTTGCCCGAACCGCTGCGGCCGATGATCGCCACGACCTGACCTTCCTCGACGCTCAGGTCGATGCCTTTGAGCACGTGGTGGTCACCGTAGTATTTGTGCAGGGCGGAAATTCTAAGCAGAGGCATGAAGTCTCCTTTCCAGGTAGCGCGCGCTGAGCGACAGCGGGTAGCAAAGCAGGAAGTAGCCCAGGGCGACGAAGCCGTAGACCATGAAAGGCTGGAACGTGGCGTTGGCAAGCATGCCGCCGGTCTTGGTCAGTTCGGTGAAGCCGATGATCGAGGTCACCGCCGTGCCTTTGACCACCTGCACCGAAAAGCCCACGGTCGGCGCCACGGCAATACGCAGGGCCTGGGGCAGGATCACGTAGCGCAGTTGCTCGAAGGGCGTCAGCGCAAGGCTCGCCGAAGCTTCCCACTGACCGTTGGAGATCGACTCCACGCAGCCCCGCCAGATTTCGGCCAGGTAGGCGCTGGTGAACAGCGTCAGGGCCAGTGCGGCTGCGAGCCACGGCGAGATATCCACGCCCAGCAACGCCACGCCGAAGAACACCAGAAACAGCTGCATCAACAGCGGCGTGCCTTGAAACAGTTCGATGTAACACCGTGCCAGACGGCGGCAGAAGGCTTTTTCAGAGATGCGCAGGGTCATCACCAGCAAGCCGATCACGCCGCCGCCGATGAACGCCACCAGCGACAGCGCCAATGTCCACTGCAGCCCGGTGAGCAGGTTACGCACGATGTCCCAGAGGGTGAAATCCATCAGCGGCTCCTCGCGATGTAGCGACTGCCGATCCAGGCCAGCAGCTGACGAATCAGCAGCGCCATGAACAGGTAGATCAGCGTGGTAATGATGTACGTCTCGAAGGCGCGGAAATTGCGTGACTGAATGAAGTTGGCGGCAAAGCTCAACTCTTCGGTGGCGATCTGCGAACACACCGCCGAGCCGAGCATCACGATGATGATCTGGCTGCTCAGGGCCGGCCACACCTTGCCCAGTGCCGGGATCAGCACCACGTGGCGGAAGGTCTCCAGGCGCGTCATTGCCAGCGCCGCCGAGGCTTCCAGTTGCCCGCGCGGGATGGCCTGGATACCGGCGCGGATGATCTCCGTCGAGTAGGCCCCCAGGTTCACCACCATCGCCAGCACCGCGGCCTGCCACTCGGAGATCTGCAGCCCCAGCGACGGCAGGCCGAAGAAGATGAAGAACAACTGCACCAGAAAGGGCGTGTTGCGTATCAGCTCGACGTAAACCCCGAACAGGGCCGAGAACGGCTGAATCTTCCAGGCCCTGACGATCGCACCGACGATGCCGACGCTGACCCCGAGCAACGTGCCGATGGCGGTCAGCTCAAGGGTGAACAGAGCACCGCGCAGCAGCAGGTCAGCGTTTTGCAGGACCGGTATGAAGTCGAACTGATAAGCCATCTAAAAGCCCCGGATCGAATGCTGTACGAAAAGCCGCGATCAGAGATCGGCAGGCAGCGGCTGCTTGAGCCAGGTCTGCGCGTTCTTTTCCAGCGCGCCGTCTTGCTTGGCTGCTTCGAGGATTTCATTGACCTTGGCCAGCAGCTCAGGCTGGCCTTTGTTCACGCCCACATAGACCGGCGAATCCTTGAGCTTCACTTTCAGCGCCGGGATGCGTTTGGGGTTCTTCTCGCTGATCGCGACCATCACCACGTTGCCGCTGGCGATCAGGTCGGTCTGATTGGCGAGATAGGCAGCGATCGTGGAGTTGTTGTCCTCGAAGCGCTTGATGGTGGCTTCTTTCGGCGCAACGGCGGTCAGCTCGATGTCTTCGATGGCGCCACGGGTCACACTGATGGTCTTGCCCTTGAGGTCGTCCACGCTGTTGATGGCAGCGTCAGGTGGGCCAAACACGGCGAGGTAGAAGGGCGCGTAGGCGCGGGAGAAGTCGATGACTTTCTCGCGATCCGGGTTTTTGCCCAGGCTGGAAATCACCAGATCGACCTTGCCGGTGGTCAGGAACGGAATGCGGTTGGTGCTGTTGACCGGGGTCAGTTCCAGCTTGACCTTGAGTTTGTCTGCGATCAGCTGCGCGGTGTCGATGTCCAGGCCGCGGGGCTTCATGTCCGGGCCGACCGAGCCGAAGGGCGGGAAGTCTTGCGGTACGGCGACTTTCAGGGTGCCGCGAGCGGTCACATCGTCCAGCCCGTTGGCGTGGGCGGGGGCCAGGCCGAGCATCAGGCTGGCAAACAGGGCAGCAAGCAGAGCGCTGTAACGCTGGGTCATGTGACGTCTCCGAATCAATGTGTGGCGATGCGTGTGTAATGGTCAGGTGCCAGTGCACAGCCCATGCCATCCCTTGGTTCGCAACCACGGAATGCGGGCTGGAGGGCGAAACCGGTCTAACTGGTCTGAACAGTTGACGGTTGATGCGCCCCGCTTTGGCGCGCCTGAAAGCCGCACCGCCCCTTGCTTGGGCGTCACTTGCCCAATTGTCGGGATGCCTATAAAAGAAGGGTTTTCCACCGTGATTGCGTCCGAAACCTCATGCACTCAAGCCCGATTGCAGTACCCGAAGCGGCCTTCCAGGCGATCCGCAAATTGATCGCCGAACAGGGCTATGGCCCTGGCGACAGCCTGCCTTCGCAGCGTGATCTGGCAGTTCGACTGGGCGTCAGTCGGGCTTCGTTGCGTGAAGCGTTGTCGTCGTTGAGCGCTCTGGGCGTGGTCAGCGTGCAGCCGGGAAAGGGCGTGTTCGTTCAGGCGATTGTTGAACCACAACAGCGCACGAGCGGCTTTTCCTGGCCTTACGCAGCCCATGCGTCGCCTTCCGAGACGTTCCAGCTGCGCTATGCGCTCGAAGGTTTCGCGGCGGGGCTTGCGGCGGTGACCCTGACTGCCGATGAGCGTGATGTGCTGGAAGACAACGTCGAAGCCATGCGCCTCGAGCTGAAAGCGGGGGACTTCGACAGCGCCGCCAAACTGGACTTCGACTTTCACCGGCGCATTCTGGTGGCCAGCGGCAATCAGGCGATTCTCGGCATCATCACTGCCAGCGCCGACATCTTTCTGGAGAGCCAGAAGCTGCCGTTCATCCGGGCGGGCAGGGCGATGGAAACCTGGCAAGAACACCGCAAGATCCTCCGCGCACTGGCGCGCAACGCTTCGGGGCCGGCGCAGAAGGCCATGCAGGAACATATAAGAGGCGCTGCGCTGCGCACGGGGATCGTCTTCGTCGCGCCCTCGGCCTGATTTCGGTTCCAAATATGGCGTATGTCTGGACGTCCACCGCATAGCCTGTGGAAGCGAATTCATTCGCGATACGGTGGCACAACCCACACAGATGCGTCGGATGCGGTGGTCAATCGCGAATGAATTCGCTCCCACAGGGTAGGTGCCCGACCGGAAACCTAAAGCGCCCTTGGGCGAGGGCCAGTCACTTCGATAAAGCTAGTCATGCAAACTCATAGCAAGAGACAATCGCCTTCGCCTTCCTGTCACGCGCCGACACAGTTATGATGACCCACGTTTTTTTGCCTATGACCTCGGAGAAATCTCATGAGTAGCGACCTTATCAAACACGTCAGCGACGCGAGCTTCGAAGCCGATGTCCTGAAGGCACAAGGCCCTGTGCTGGTAGATTACTGGGCTGAATGGTGTGGCCCGTGCAAAATGATTGCCCCGGTTCTGGACGATATCGCCGGTACCTACGAAGGCAAGCTGACCATCGCCAAGCTGAACATTGACGAAAACCAGGAAACGCCGGCCAAGCACGGCGTTCGTGGCATTCCGACCCTAATGCTGTTCAAGGACGGCGAAGTGGCGGCGACCAAGGTCGGCGCACTGTCCAAGTCCCAGCTGCAAGCGTTCCTGGACGCCAACATCTGATGACACTAAAGCCCCGCAAATCGCGGGGCTTTTTTCTGGCGTTGCACTAGACGCTTAGAAAATCAAGTGGTACATTCGGCCCCGCAACGGCTTCTCCGTTGCCCCCTGCTAGCCGTCGCCGACGCTCTCCTTTCGATTTATACGCGATCCTGTCGCCTTCTCTGCGGCGCGGCCTCATTAAGCCAAAAGCTTAATTTCCCCCTCATACATGATTACGTCATTCCTATATGAACCTGACTGAACTCAAGCAAAAGCCTATTACCGATCTGCTCGAAATGGCCGAACAGATGGGCATAGAAAATATGGCCCGTTCGCGCAAGCAGGATGTGATTTTCTCCCTGCTGAAGAAGCACGCTAAAAGCGGCGAGGAAATCTCGGGTGATGGCGTGCTGGAGATCCTCCAGGATGGCTTCGGCTTCCTCCGCTCTGCAGACGCTTCCTACCTTGCCGGCCCAGACGATATTTATGTTTCGCCGAGCCAGATCCGCCGCTTCAACCTTCGCACCGGCGACACCATCGTCGGCAAGATCCGCCCTCCAAAGGAAGGCGAGCGGTACTTCGCGCTGCTCAAGGTCGACACCATCAACTTCGACCGTCCAGAAAACGCGAAGAACAAGATTCTGTTCGAAAACCTGACGCCGCTGTTCCCGACAGTGCGCATGAAGATGGAAGCCGGCAACGGTTCCACCGAAGACCTCACAGGCCGTGTCATTGACCTGTGCGCCCCGATCGGCAAAGGTCAACGGGGTCTGATCGTTGCGCCGCCAAAAGCGGGCAAGACCATCATGCTGCAGAACATCGCATCGAACATCACCCGTAACAATCCTGAAGTCCATCTGATCGTTCTGCTGATCGATGAGCGTCCGGAAGAAGTGACCGAAATGCAGCGCACCGTGCGCGGCGAAGTGGTTGCTTCCACCTTCGACGAGCCACCCACCCGTCACGTGCAAGTCGCCGAAATGGTGATCGAGAAGGCCAAGCGCCTGGTCGAGCACAAAAAAGACGTGGTCATCCTGCTCGACTCCATCACCCGTCTGGCTCGCGCCTACAACACCGTGATTCCGAGCTCCGGCAAGGTACTGACCGGTGGTGTCGACGCTCACGCGCTGGAAAAACCAAAACGTTTCTTCGGTGCTGCTCGTAACATCGAAGAAGGCGGCTCGCTGACCATCATCGCCACGGCGCTGGTTGAAACCGGCTCGAAGATGGACGAAGTGATCTACGAAGAATTCAAAGGCACCGGCAACATGGAACTGCCTCTGGATCGCAAGATCGCTGAGAAGCGCGTCTTCCCGGCCATCAACATCAACCGCTCCGGCACCCGCCGCGAAGAGTTGCTGACGGCCGACGACGAGCTGCAGCGCATGTGGATTCTGCGCAAGCTGCTGCACCCGATGGATGAAGTCGCTGCCATCGAGTTCCTGGTCGACAAGCTGAAACAGACCAAGACCAACGATGAGTTCTTCCTGTCGATGAAGCGCAAGTAACACGCCCAACGGCTGTAGATAAATGGTGTCCCTTCGGGCACCATTTTTTTTGATTTTTTATCGCAAAAAGCTAGACAAGGAGCGTCATGCACACCTTTGGCAATCGTCGGGACATCGACGGGCTGCGGGCTCTGGCCGTCATCCCCGTGGTGCTTTACCACTTCGGGTTTGGCGTGTTCAGCGGCGGCTTCGTGGGTGTCGATGTGTTCTTCGTCATCTCGGGCTTTCTGATCACCTCGATCATCTTTCGCGAGGTCGGCGCCGGACGCTTCAGCTTTGTCGATTTCTGGGCCCGCCGCGCCCGCCGTATCATCCCTGCCCTGAGCGTCATGATGCTCGCCGCCTTGCTGGTCGGCTGGGTGCTGATGCCTGCCAACGATTACTCGCAACTGGGCCGCGCGGTGCGCTACCAGGCGATGTTCGTCTCCAACATCCTGTTCATGCGTCAGGACGGCTATTTCAACCCCGCCTCCGACTTCAAGCCGCTGCTGCACACCTGGTCGCTCTCGGTCGAGGAGCAGTACTACATCCTCTTTCCGCTGGTGATGGTGACGCTGACCCGCTATTTGCGGCAGTGGCGTTGGGTGTTGTTCGGCCTGCTGGTGGTGTCTTTCGCGCTCAATGTCGGGGTGATCAGGCGCCACCCGGACGAAGCCTTCTTTCTGCTGCCGATGCGTGCCTGGGAGTTGCTGTGCGGCGCGATGCTGGCGGTGCTTCCTGCCTCAAGTCGCAAGCTTTCACCCCTGATTTATCAGGCTGTCAGCGCCGCCGGGCTTGTGGCAGTGCTGTACGCCATTTTCGGTTTCAATAAATACACGCTCTTTCCGGGCTGGGCCGCACTGCTGCCGGTACTCGGTGCGACGGCGATAATCTGGGCCAACGGTCACTCGCAGACGCTGGTCGGGCGCTTGCTGAGCCTGCGCTGGGTGGTCGGGGTTGGGCTGATTTCCTATTCCTGGTACCTGTGGCACTGGCCGGTTTTTGTCTACGCGAATGCGATTTCCATTGATGGCATGCAAGCTCTGGAGGCTGGCGGATGGGTGTTGTTGACCCTCGCGCTGGCGTGGCTGAGCTGGCGGCTGGTGGAACTGCCGTTTCGCGAGAAACGTGTGCTGGCCGGGCGCAAGCCGGTGTTGTTCGGCGGCTTGGCGACGCTGTTGATTATCGGATTGGCCGGCCAGCTGGTGCGCTCCAGCGATGGCGTCCCCTCAAGGTTGTCGGGCCAGGCGCTGCAATATGCCCAGGCGCGGGACTGGCAGCGCGGACAAAAAGACTGCCTGTTGCAGCGCGATAGCGAAGACATGAGCAAGGTTTGTCGTTTCGGTGGCGACGAGCAGACGCCGCCGGTGCAACTGGTCTGGGGCGACAGTCATGCGGCGGCGCTCAAACCTGCAATTGAGGCCGATGCCGAGCGTTATGGCATTCCGGTGTGGTTGGCGAGCCTGTCAGGCTGCCTGCCGATCCTGGGTCACGAAACGCGCCAGCAATGTCAGGACTTCAACCAGGCCACGCTGCAATCCATTCGCGAGCACAATATCCGCGACGTCGTACTGGCCGCGCGCTGGAGCTTGTATCTGTACGGCGAAGAAGACGGCGACATGCAGCACGTGCTCTATCGGGACGACAGCCGACCGGTCGCGGAGCAGGAAGTCGCCAAAGACCTGACTGCCATGGTTCACAGCCTGCGCGAGGCCGGTGCGCGGGTGTGGATCTTCAAGGAAGTACCGCTGCAGCGGCAGGGCACGGTGGCGCGCCTGGCCAGTCTGGCGATGGTGGGGCGGTCGGCCGAACGACTGGGTCGACCGATTGCCGAGCATCTGGCGCGTCAGCAGTTTCTCAATTCGCTGTTCACGCAATTGAGTGAGCAAGACTCGCAGGTACGCGTCATCGACCCCGCGACGCTGATGTGCCCCGGTGCAATCTGCCGTGCTGAATTTGACGGCTATTCGCAATACATGGATGAAAATCATCTCTCGGACAAAGGCGGCGAGCGCATGAAGCCTCTGCTGGCACCGATATTCTTGGGCGAAAACGCCGTCCGGGGCGGATGAAAACGCGTCCGGCTGCTGCTGTCGGCCGTCAGAGCAGGTAGGATGTGCATCTATTTGTTAAGTGGCCGGGTTAATGAAATTCAAGGATCTACGGGATTTCGTGCAGCAGCTTGAGCAGCGCGGAGAGTTGAAACGCATTCAGGTACCGATTTCTCCCGTGCTGGAGATGACCGAAGTCTGCGACCGGACCCTGCGCAACAAGGGCCCGGCCCTGCTGTTCGAGAACCCGACCGGCTTTGACATTCCGGTGCTCGGCAACCTGTTCGGCACGCCAGAACGCGTGGCGATGGGCATGGGCGCTGAATCCACCGAAGAGCTGCGGGAGATCGGCAAGCTGCTGGCCTTCCTCAAAGAGCCTGAGCCACCGAAAGGCCTGAAAGACGCCTGGTCGAAGTTGCCGATCTTCAAGAAAGTCATCTCCATGGCGCCGAAAGTCATCAAGGACGCGCCTTGCCAGGAAGTGGTCATCGAAGGCGATGACGTCGATCTGGGCATGCTCCCCGTGCAGACTTGCTGGCCCGGCGACGTCGGCCCGCTGATTACCTGGGGCCTGACCGTCACCAAGGGGCCTAATAAAGAGCGCCAGAACCTGGGCATCTATCGCCAACAGGTGATTGGCCGCAACAAAGTCATCATGCGCTGGCTCAGCCATCGCGGCGGCGCGCTGGACTACAAGGAGTGGTGCGACAAGCACCCCGGCCAGCCTTTCTCTGTTTCCGTAGCGCTGGGCGCTGACCCTGCGACGATTCTCGGCGCGGTCACGCCGGTGCCGGACAGCCTCTCCGAATACGCTTTCGCGGGCCTGTTGCGTGGCAATCGCACCGAGCTCATCAAATGCCGTGGCAACGACCTGCAAGTGCCATCGAGCGCCGAGATCGTGCTCGAAGGTGTGATTCATCCCGGCGAAATGGCCGATGAAGGCCCTTACGGCGACCACACCGGTTACTACAACGAAGTCGACCGCTTCCCGGTGTTCACCGTTGAGCGCATCACCCATCGCATCAAGCCGATCTACCACAGCACCTACACCGGTCGTCCGCCGGATGAGCCGGCAATCCTGGGCGTGGCGCTGAACGAAGTGTTCGTGCCGATCCTGCAGAAGCAGTTTCCGGAGATCACCGACTTCTACCTGCCGCCCGAAGGCTGCTCGTACCGCATGGCCGTCGTGACCATGAAGAAGCAGTACCCCGGCCACGCCAAGCGCGTGATGTTGGGTGTCTGGTCGTTTTTGCGACAGTTCATGTACACCAAGTTCGTTATTGTTACCGACGATGACATCAACGCCCGTGACTGGAACGACGTCATCTGGGCGATCACCACGCGCATGGACCCCAAGCGCGACACGGTGATGATCGACAACACGCCCATCGACTACCTCGATTTCGCCTCGCCGGTTTCCGGGTTGGGATCGAAAATGGGGCTCGATGCCACGCATAAATGGCCGGGCGAGACCACCCGTGAATGGGGTCGCGCCATCGTCAAGGACGAAGCCGTCACTCGCCGGATCGACGATATCTGGAATCAGCTGGGAATAGATTGATGCGCGTAACCTTGCAGCCGTCGGGCGCCGTACTTGAGACATTGCCCGGCGAGCGGATTCTCGATGCCGCCCAGCGCCTGGGCTACGAATGCCCACAAAGCTGCCGCAACGGCAACTGCCACATCTGCTCCGCGCTGCTGGTTGAAGGCAGCGTCGAACAGGCCGGTGAGTTGCGCGAACATGGCGAAATCTACACCTGTATCGCGGTGCCGCAGCAGGACTGCGTCGTGCTCTGGGACAGCGTGCTGCCGCTGGGCGAGTTGCCGGTGCGCAAGTTTGCCTGTCAGGTGACCGAGTGTGTCGAAGTGGGCGGCGACGTCTGGCGCGTCATGCTGCGCGCCCCGGCAGGCAAGCCGCCGCGCTATCACGCCGGTCAGTACTTGATGATCGCCCGCGATGATGGCGAAAAATCCGCCTTCTCCATGGCCTCGGCGCCAGAAAGCGGCCGCGACCTTGAATTCCACGTGCTGGCCCGCGAAGCCAGCGCGCAAAATCTGATCAAACAACTGCAGCGTGAAGGCATGGCCCGCGTCGAGCTGCCATTCGGCGACACGCATCTGGGTGAGTTGCCCGATGGCCCCTTGGTACTGATCGCCGCTGGCACCGGCATGGGGCAGATGCACAGCCTGATCGAGCATTGCCGCTCCAAGGGTTTCCCGTACCCCGTGCATGTGTACTGGGGCGTGCGTCGGCCTGAGGATTTCTATGAACTCAAGCACTGGGACGAGTGGAAAACCCTGCCGAATCTGCACCTGCACCGGGTCGTCAGCGATCTGTGTGGTTGGGAAGGGCGCTGCGGCATGCTGCACGAAGCCGTGTGCGAGGATTTTGCGGACTTGAAGTCGATTCAGGTCTACGCCAGCGGCTCGCCCAACATGGTCTATTCCACGCTGGACGCGCTGGTCTTGGCCGGGATGGATGCCCGGCAAATGCGTGCCGACGTGTTCGCCTACGCGCCGCGCAGCTGACCATCCGCCCGATGGCAGCAGCCGTGGAGAGTTAATTGCATCACAATGTATGCAGGGTCGGTTTCCCGACAAATCGACCTGCATACCGCTCACGACAAGGATCAAGTGTTGATCCGCTGTTGCCAGAGCCGCTTTAGAGAGTTCAGCACTACGCTGGCGCCTGGCAGGCCAGCGGGGGAGCCAGATGCATAATCAAATCAATAGCTTGGTGGAGGCCGTACATGACGGTCTTGGGCTGTCCTACCCACCCGTTATCGACCTTGGCCCCAAACTGACCCGCGAACAGCTCCTCGCTTCCATGTACGCCACTCTGTCCCGTCACGAGGGCGGTCCGGTCTGGTTGTTTGCCTACGGGTCATTGATCTGGCGCCCCGAGTGCTCCGCCGTGGAGCGCCAGCGCGGCCGGGTGCATGGCTATCATCGCGGGCTCTACCTCTGGTCCCACGAACATCGCGGCACCCCCGAGCAGCCTGGGCTGGTCTTCGGCCTGGATCGTGGCGGCTCCTGCAGCGGCTTCGCCTACCGATTGCCCGAGGAAAACATCGAAGAATCGCTGCTAGCGCTGTGGCAGCGAGAAATGCCATTCCCGTCCTATCGCCCACACTGGCTCAGCTGCCGCCTGGAAGACGGCAGCAAGGTCCAGGCCTTGGGCTTTGTGCTCGAACGTCACCTGCCCAGCTATGCCGGCAACCTGCCCGACAGCGTACTGACTCAGGTGCTGGCCAGCGCCAGCGGCCGATATGGCACGACATGGGAGTACGTCGAACGGACCATCCACGCACTACGTACCCACGCGATGCCGGATGTGAGCCTTGAGAAGCGATTCAAGCGGTGCAAGCCGATTTTGTTGGCGGTTTAGTCAGCGCTGGTCTGCGCCACGCGATGGCTTTTAGCAGCATGGCTTGCCGGCAGGGACAACCTTTAGAACGCCCCGTCGGCAAGCCGTGCCGCTACAGAGAACAATCGCTGTTTTAAGCCACCGCCCCACGCGACTGACTCGCCACTCGCGTATGCCGTAGCGTCGGCGCCAGGAACACGATCGACAGCACGCACGCGCTGACCAGAATCACGAAGCCGCCATCCCAGCCGAAATGGTCCACGGTGTAGCCCATCAGCGCGCTGGCCGCGACCGAACCGCCCAGGTAACCAAACAGCCCCGTAAAGCCTGCCGCAGTGCCCGCAGCTTTCTTCGGCGCCAGTTCCAGCGCCTGCAGGCCGACCAGCATCACCGGGCCGTAGATCAGAAAGCCAATTGAGACCAGCGCGATCATGTCGATCGTCGGGTTGCCCGGTGGGTTGAGCCAGTACACCAGCGTCGCCACGGTCACCAGCAGCATGAACACGATGCCGGTCAGGCCACGGTTGCCGCGGAAGATTTTGTCCGACATCCAGCCGCACAGCAGCGTCCCCGGAATGCCCGCCCACTCGTAGAAGAAGTACGCCCAGGAAGTCTTGTCGACATCGAAGTGCTTGGCTTCTTTGAGGTAAGTGGGCGCCCAGTCCAGTACGCCGTAGCGCAGCAGGTAAACGAATACGTTCGCCAGTGCGATGTACCAGAGCATTTTGTTGCGCAGCACGTATTTGACGAAGATTTCCTTGGCGGTGAATTCTTCCTCGTGGCTGGCGTCGTAGCCCTCCGGGTAGTCGTTCTTGTACTCCTCGACCGGAGGGAGGCCTACTGATTGCGGGGTGTCGCGCATGGTCGCGAAGGCGAACAGCGCCACGAAAAGCGCCACCGCAGCAGGCACATAAAACGCTGCATGCCAGTCGTTGGTCCAACCCAGGCCCAGCAGAAACAGCGGACCAATCAGACCGCCGCCGACGTTATGCGCCACGTTCCACACCGACACCACGCCGCCGCGCTCCTTCTGCGACCACCAATGCACCATCGTCCGCCCGCTCGGCGGCCAGCCCATGCCCTGCGCCCAACCGTTGATGAACAGCAGGATAAACATGATCGTCACGCTCGACGTCGCCCAAGGCGCGAATCCGAACACGAACATCACCAGCGCCGAAATTAGCAGGCCGAAGGGCAGGAAATAACGCGGGTTGGAGCGATCCGACACCAGCCCCATCAGAAATTTCGACAAGCCATACGCAATGGCAATCGCCGAAATCGCAACCCCCAGCTCACCGCGGGTATAGCCCTGATCGATCAGGTACGGCATGGCCAGGGAGAAGTTCTTGCGCAACAGGTAGTAGCCCGCATAACCGAAGAAAATACCGGCGAAAATCTGCCAACGCAGGCGACGGTAGGTGCTATCGACGCGCTCGGCAGGCAGCGGGGCCTGATGCGCGGCAGGTCGGAAAAAGGCAAACATCGAGACACTCCAGATTTTTGTATTGTTATGCGAATCCGAATATTACATTTTCATTACAGAAAATAGGAAGGCTTCTCAACGACGAAAGTTCCAGAATCCGGCGATCTGGCGTGTTGGATTACGAACATAGCGTGAATGTGGATCGGGTGGTTGCGGGTTTCAGACACGTCCTACATGAGAGTCAGAATCGATCACGTTACCGGTGCTTGGCCTAGACCCTACCATCGCCGCCATCGATATGTCGGCTGTGGGAGTTCGGGTTGGAAATCTTCGCGTTTATCTGGTCGCTGTTTTTTCCTTCCGAGGTGCAGTCTGAAGGCTGGATGGTGCCCGTCACTTCGCCAGCCCCTGCGTACCCCGAACACCTCCTGCGCGCTGAGTACCCGGGCAAGGTGCGCGTTTATCTTGAGGTCGCCAGTGATGGCGCGGTGCTCAAGATTCGAGCTGCAGAGAGTTCTCACCCCGATTTTGCGCGGTCTGTCAGGCAGGCCACCGAGCGATGGCGATTCAAGCCATGGGTGACTTCCGATACAAGGCCCCCGAAAACCGAAGTGATGCTGCTTGTGCTGTTTGGCAGGCAGGGCCGCGATGCGTTTTCCCCTGACATCGCAGAGGGGCTGGAGAACGCCCCCTGCGCCTATCTCAATCAGGAGGTGGCCTTCAGTCGGCAGGATTACCCGAGGGCGCCCCTCAGGGACGTCGATCTGTTCGCCTACACCTTCGAGTCTCTGAACAGCCATTTTGTGAAGGCACAGGTGCCGACTCCTGCCACTCGCAAAGACTTGTTTCGGCAGATGAATGACGCAATTCCGGCCATTGTTGCGCAGTGCCAGATTTATCCACAGCGGCGATTTGCCGAGTTTCTGCCCAGCAATGTTCGACGTGTGCTGAGCTGGACACAAGTCAGCCGGCTTTAAGGGAGTTGATCAAAAAATGAACGGAGTGATGGGTGAAGACGTTTTTATTAAGCCTTCTGGTGCTGTTGATAGGCCCTTTAGAGGCTGTCTCAAAAGAGCTGGACTATGAACTGCAATCAGCCCCCCGCTATCCGCGCTCGCTGTATGAAAACGGGGTCTCGGGTGTGGCCATCGTAGAGTTCAACGCCCACAGCGATGGCTCAATCACTGACGTAAAAGTTGTCGACAGCTCGCACATCAAATTCGCCCAGTCAGCCGTGCGAGCGGTTACGCAGTGGCGTGCCAAACCTTGGGAGGTGGTGCCGGGTATGCCTGATGTAAGGGGGTTCAGGCAGGAGCTCTATTTCACTCACTCAAAAGAGGGCAACGCACCCCACCGCTGGATCCGTCAGCGGGTGCGATGGGTTTCCTGTTCGATGTTCAACAAGGCGATGGCCGATTTCCAGGCTCATTCGCCTGATTGGGTGTGGGTGGACATGCATTACTTCTCTTACACCTTCAAGGTGCTGGCGAGATCGGCGACCCGGCTGAAAATGACTGACGGGCAAAGAGAGGAGACGGGGGATGCGTTGGTCGCCGCTGTCCCGCAGATCGTCGCGGCGTGCAAGGCGCAGCCGGATAGGCGTTATCGGGATGTGTTGCCGGAGAGGCTTCTAGGGATGCTTTAGTTTTCAACTCGAAACAGTTCTTCGTCGAATGGAGCGTGGGCAGGAATGCCTACGCTCCATTCGATCACTCATTCAATATTCAACTCGGTGCACTCGATGAAGCTTGAGGGGCATTCAAGTGGGGGCCAATTGCAGAGGCGTATAGAGCGACAGCCGCATCAATGCCGTTTTTTAAGACGAGTGTTGCATGGTCAATTTCCGCCATCGCAGAGGGGCCGGGAATGAACACGATTTCACGTGCTGGTCCGGTTTCCGAGAAGGTGTCACTCAGCGAGTGTTCTGTACTGACTGTCGGTTCAAGCGGTTCGGGCGTCACTACCGGAGCCAACTCCAACGCGAGTCGCGCTGCCTGGATTGCAGCTGCTTGTGCCTTTTGTTCCGCCAACGCTTGTGCCGCTGCATAAGCCTGTTGCTCGGCAAGCTGGCGGGCTGCTAACTGCGCTGCCTCTTCGGCTTGACGTTGTGCCAGTTGGCGAGCAGCATCTTCGGCCAAGCGTTGAGCGTGCAACCGTGCAGCTTCTTCAGCCTGGCGTTGTGCGAGTTGACGGGCAGCCTCTTCCGCTTGGCGTTGGACTTGCTGGCGCGCGGCTTCCATTGCTAGCTGATGGGCTTCCTGCTCAAGTCTGGTTTGAACAGGGGCAAGGCTATCAATGAATGCCTGAAGATGTTTCGTGATCTCGTAGGTAACCCATCGTGGAAATGGTTCGTGGGTCGGTCCGCTAACGGAACTAAGATCGCTGCCCTGCAGCATGTCGAGAATCAAGCTAGCCATCTCACCGTGCGGCGCAAGAGGTTCATATCGAGACCGCTTCTGTGTGATTAGATTTTGAGCAACCCCCCGGTGATGGGTAACCAGCTGGAGAGGCCCCATCCCGGCGGTATGTCCAACGTGCGCAACCAATTCGGAGCGAATTGCATTAGGTAGTGTGTTGAGTTGATGAATGATCTCGTGCATGAATGAGACTTCCTTGTGCAGATATGATTTTCAGGTTTTCTGGTATCAAATGTTTTCTGGCTTAAAGCCGGGTTTTCCGTTAGCTGCCCGCCATCTTTTGACTTCCTTCAGAACACCCTCCGGTGAGTCTTCCTGGCCTTCTTCTGGGTAAAAAATGACGTCGGACTGACCGGGATGTTCCGTTATTTTTTCAAAATGTACGACATGGCGCCTAACAAAGTCTTCGAAATTTTCATTGCTTACATTTTCAGGTGTATAAAAAATATTTTTTAAAAAATCCAAGAATTCAGATTCGGTATAGTCTTCGAGTTTTTCTTTAAAAGTCATTTTAATTTTCCTTGTGATATTGAATGTGTTGTACTGGGGTCAGTATAACCATATTGTCTACGTCGTAAACTGCACCTCCTTTGGAGACTTCGTGTATGTGATGGATTTCAAATTTGTCACGCCCGCCTCGCTGATCAGATTTTTTTGGGTACGGTGCGCGCCCACGGCTGACCTGTTTTTTATTAGAGATGCTGAGTTGAGAATTTAATTTTGGATCGTTTGAAACTGCCTCCCAAAGCGCCTCTCGCATTTTGTCAAAATTCGAAAATTTCCTCCCCCTTAATTGATCCGCAATTTGCGAAGGAATAGGCGCTCCTTCATTACGAGTCTTTTCACTCAACCAAGTTCCAGAAACAAATTGACCTGTGCCACTTGCAATCCCCGGAATGTCACGAGGACCTTTAAAATAGACGTACTGACTGCCGCCTAGTTCGGCGGGGAATTTGAGAATGTAGTCGTCCGGCTCACGTACATGCTCAGGAGAAGTAATGTTTCGGGTAATACGTTATCCGGTTTGGCGCCTGCGTACGCGGGTGAGTGTTGCGTGGCGGGTGGCAGATGAGTTGAGCTATTCTCTGGGCTAACTTGCGGTGTCCATATTAGTGTTGGAACGGTCTCTCCATCACGTGTAAAGGTGTAAGTATTGGTCGCTGAATCATAAGTGACTGGGCGAACACGGACTTTATTTCCGTAGTTGACGCCATCGGCTTCAACCCACTTCAGTCGTCCGTCCTGTGCATGGGGATCGGGCGCAAGCCGGTGGGTAACGTCAATGGTCCCTTTTCTGTCGGCTTAAATCCAAGGTCAACGTCAGCTACACCCAATTCAGAGGCTGGCGTTGAAAAAATCTCGGAAGGTCTTTCTCCCGAAGCCATATCCGCAGGGTAGAAGGCGGCAATGATGGGTAATTGCTTTCCTAAAGCCGTAGCCGCTTTGCGCAAGAGCATTTTCTTCGCGACTTCGCTGGCCCTTTCCCACGCATCCGGACGTGTTTGGGTCGGCGCGTTTGGGCTGGCAACCGCAGACCAGAGACGTCCGGCGTCGGAGATATGCTTGGCTACTGATAGTTCATTGTTTTTCTGTTGTGTAATAACAACATGCTCTGCGTACTCCCTGGACAACTCACTTGAGGACTGCATAAGTTGTTCAGTGGCCCGCTTTTGTAGCCGTGCGTCCAATGCGTCTTTATAGGCTTGGGTCCATTCCTGATGTATCTGATACGCCTGCTCCGCACTTGTACTCCTAGCGCCGAGAATCGCCTTGAATTGCTCGCTGGTTATCTCTAGTGGGTCGCTGCCTGCGAACAAACGAGCGGAGGTGTCTTTGCTCTTTGAAAGCTCCAGCTTTGTAGAAGCCAGATAATTGATTTGAGTTTTTTTACGGAGAATCGCCTCCAGCAGAGTTTGCCCGGTTAGTTCATCCAAGCCGGATGTCGATTGAGTCTCCGCCGCTAATGTTGCGGGTAGCGAGATGACTGCATCGCCGTATTTTTTATCCAGCTCTGCTTTCAAGGATGCGTATGAATGAGGAAGGGTTTCCAGCGCTTGCTGGTGGGCCGCGATCGCGCGTGCCCTTTCTGCTTGAGCGATAGCCGCTGCTTCAGCGGCCATCAATTGTTGCCTTGCTTGTCTTAGAGCGGCTGCCCTATGCTCTAGTTTTTGAATAGCTTGAGAAAACTTTTCTAGATGATTGGCCGATTCCGAATGCAAAAGCGCTCTGTGATAGTCTGCCCATGCTTGACCAAGCTTATTGCTTGACTGCGCGTCTACTAAGCTTTTTAACGCTTCTAGCTCTGGTTTGAGAAGTGGGCTATTTATATTGGGGTTACGATTGTTATAGCTGCCAATCTTTGATGTATACGTGTAGGCCAAAGTTTGCGCCGCTTGCTTAAGTGCATGCAGCTGGTCAGTTAACTCTCCTGAGTTCGAAGATTGATCTATTTGGGCAGAAAAAAAGTCTGGCATGATCCATTTATGCAGAGCTAACTCAGCGTTGATCGCTTCCATCTTTGAGGTGATTGTACTCTTGTCAGCGAGACCCGCAGATAGGGTGTCGACGCTTTTGGCTGCTGAGTCAAAGTGACTGCTAAATAATTCCAGACGCTGTGCTGCAAGTTTTTGTTCTTGTGCGGCTTTGGAGGTTTTGTCCCAGTCTGCCCACGCCGACCCAACTTGCTCTGGAGTATTCAATGATTTATCTTGAATTAGCTCCGTCAGCTTTCTAAATGGCAGCTCTCGTGAGAGATAGAGAGGGCTTTCTCCGTAAAAAGCTAATGCGACTTTGGTGTTTGCCGAGTACTGATTTTTAGCATCATTCGCTCGTTGATGAAGAAATTTCTGCTCTTGGCTGGCCTTTTCTAAAGTTTCACCAGTATTGGTGATGCCTGCAGAGTTGTTAAAAGACGATATCTCTTGTTCTATTTTTTGACTCAGTTGTTTTTGTTGATTTTGGTATTCGTTCTCGTTGGCGATATGAACGTTATGCATTTCATCCAGGAAGATGTTTCTTATTGTCTTTTCTCCTGGTGGCATGGTGCCTGGTCGTCGACGACCTCGGTTAGCTAAACTAGGACTTTGAATGCTGTCAAGTGTCGAAGGTCGCGAGCTGTGAGAGTAGTTTGCTCCAGAACCGTTTTCCAACGGCTCTGGTTCATCGCCAATATGAATAGGGTCCGAAAAATAAATTCCGCCATCGAGTCTGTTCTGATCTAGTGGATTGCTCATACCATTCTCCTTGTGGGTATGAGCAAAATTTATTAATGTTCATGGCTGATATGGCGGTAATTATTTATTGTTTAAATTTTTTATCGGTTGTTCTCAATATTTTTGTTTTTTAAACGAAAAGAGCTTTCGCGGGAGTTCCTCTAGGCGAATTTCGCCGTCGCGGCAGTGGGCTGAACAACTCCACTTATCTAACCCCAACCACCACCTTCCCAACCGCCTTCCTCTGCCCCAACGAATCAATCGCTTCCCCGGCCTGTTCCAACGGATAAACCTTCGACACCAGAGGTTTCAACTTCCCTTCTGTAAACCAGGTAAACAGCTGCT
This sequence comes from Pseudomonas sp. GW821-FHT02A11, assembly GCF_059421985.1. Classification (NCBI taxonomy): domain Bacteria; kingdom Pseudomonadati; phylum Pseudomonadota; class Gammaproteobacteria; order Pseudomonadales; family Pseudomonadaceae; genus Pseudomonas; species Pseudomonas sp. GW821-FHT02A11. The sequence goes on along the minus strand of NZ_JBWKWB010000006.1, from coordinate 84,535 downwards.
GAAAGTTAGCTGCATTGTCTTGCGGCTGACGCTGGGCGAACGAGCCCCAGAACACGCCGACGACTGAGGCGCCTTTCAGTAGTGCGAGGTTCACGGGCAACTCCGGGATGCGGCCGCTGGCGAAGCCGACGACCAGGAGGCGACCGTTCCAGGCGATGGAGCGGATGGCCTGGTCGAAGAGGTCGCCGCCGACGGGGTCGTAGATGACGTCGACGCCGTTGCCGTTGGTGAGGCGTTTGAGTTCGTCCTTGAGGTGGGTTTCGCTGTAGTTGATCAGCTCGTCGGCGCCCGCGTTCTTGGCGACTTCGAGTTTGTCGGCGCTGCTCGCGGCGGCAATGACCCGGGCGCCCATGGCTTTGCCGATTTCCACCGCGGCCAAGCCCACGCCTCCGGACGCGCCGAGTACCAGCAGGGTTTCGCCGGCTTGCAGGTTGGCGCGCTGTTTGAGCGCGTGCATGGAGGTGCCGTAGGTCATGCCGAAAGCGGCGGCTGTGGTGAAGTCCATCGCCTCTGGAATGGGTAGGACGTTGTACCCGGCGACGGCAATCTGCTCGGCGAAGCTGCCCCAGCCGGTGAGGGCCATGACGCGATCGCCGACTTTCAGGTGGCTGACTTTTTCACCGACGGCTGCGACGACGCCCGAGGCTTCGCCACCCGGCGAGAAGGGAAAGGGCGGTTTGAACTGGTATTTGCCCTCGATGATCAGGGTGTCCGGAAAGTTGACCCCGGCGGCGTGCACGTTCAGCAGGATTTCGTTTTTCTTGGGTTCGGGCGTCGGAATGTCTTCCAGCACCAGGGTTTCGGCGGGACCGAAGGCTTTGCAGAGCACGGCTTTCATCGGGGCTATTCCTTTTCCAGTGATGGCCGATAAGTGTAGGTAGAGGGGTTTTGGGGTCAATGAGCATGACCCGGCCTGATAGGCGTGCATAAGCTGAAGTAAGCTATGGCGCGAACCGGATTGAGGAGTGAACTGTGAAAGCGTGGATTGTGATGTTGTTGGCGTTGTCGATGCCTGTTGTGGCGATGGCCGAAGAAGGCGGCGAGAAGGAGGACCCGAACAAGGTTTCCTATGTCGCCCTCACGCCACCGTTCGTGGGCAATTACGCGCTGGACGGCGGCCCGAAACTGCACGTTTACAAGGCTGACGTCGCGCTGCGCGTCACCGGTGCCGAGGCGCAGAAGCTGGTCAAGGCGAACGAGCCATTGATTCGTAATCAGCTGGTTGCGCTGTTCACCCAGCAGACCGTCGACAGCATGAGCAACGTCGACGCGAAAGAAAAGCTGCGGCAGGAAGCGTTGAAGCAGACCCAACAGGTGTTGAGCCAGGAAACCGGCAAGCCTGTGGTGGATGACCTGTTGTTCAACAACTTCATCGCGCAGTAACCGCGACAGCCCTTAGCGCAATGTCAGCATTGCAGCCCACTGTTCGGCGGTGACTGGCATGACGGACAGACGACTGCCTTTTTGCACCAAGGGCAGTTGTTCGAGCGCTGCTTGCTGTTTCAGATAACCCAGGCCCAGCACCTTGGGGAAAGTCTCGACGAAGGCGACATCAATCGCGCTCCAAGGGTTCTTTTCCGTGCTGGCCTTGACGTCGAAGTAATGGCTCTTCTTGTCCAGAGCTGTGGGATCGGGGTAGGCCGCTTTGATGATTTTGCCGATACCGGCGATGCCTGGCTCCGGGCAGCTTGAGTGATAGAAAAAAAACTCGTCGCCCACGGCCATGGCACGGAGAAAGTTGCGCGCCTGATAATTGCGAACGCCATCCCATCGGGCTTGGCCGAGCGTTTGCAAGCCCGTGATCGACAGCTCGTCAGGCTCGGATTTCATCAGCCAATAGGCCATTTTCTGGGGCTCCTGAAGGCGGTCTGGACAAGTTGTCCGACGCTTTTATGACAAACCGACAGTCGGTTGACGCCAGTATTTGCGTGTTGGGTCACGTTATCGCAGAATGCCGCCATTTTAAGCGCCACACCGTTATGCGGCCTATTGAAACACGCCGTGAACGTCAGGTTTTTGATTTGCCAAAGGGGGGCAATCAATGCAACGCAAGCCGGATTTACTATGGATTTTGGTCATTTTGTTCGGCTTGGGGATTGTCACCACCGGTTATGCACAAAGTCTGTGGTCTGCGAAAACCGATGCACCGGTTGAGATCACTCAGCAGCAACAGCAGCAATCCCGTCGCTGAACATCTAACAGCTTCGCTCTAAAACTGTGGGACCGAATTCATTCGGGAGGGTGCGGTACAGCCGATGATGTATCGGATGTAATGGCCTATCGCGAATGAGTTCGCTCCCACAGGGTAGTCCCCAGCGTCAGGTAATCTGCTGCTCAGGCCATATACCAACGCTTATCCGACACCGTTCCCTGCAGCGGCACATCCCAGCTGGCTACGCTCAGCTTTCCGACCTTCTGACACTCATGGGCCAAGCCGAGCAACACCGGTTTTTGCCAGGCTTTTCGACGTGCCTGATACGCCAGACTGCGGTCGTAAAACCCGCCGCCCATGCCCAGTCGCCCGCCATGATCGTCGAACCCCACCAGCGGCATCAGAATCAGGTCCAGCGCCCAGATCCTGCGCTGTTGTCTTGAATTGATACGTGGCTCGGGAATGCGAAAGCGGTTGGGCCTGAATGCGTCCCCCGGCCGTACGCGCTGAAACACCATTTTGGTTCGCGGCCACGGACTCAGCACGGGCAGATACGTCGCTTTGCCTCGACGTTGCGCCTCTTTGAGCAGCAGACGCGGGTCGATTTCGCCGTCCATCGGAAGGTAGAGCGAAACATGCCTTGCGCGACGAAAAAGCGGGTTTTGCGCGAGTTGGCGGTACAAGCCATGTGCCGCTCGTCGCTGATCTGCGCGGCTGAGCGCACGACGGGCCTTGCGCAACAGACGACGCAATTGAGGGCGGGAGAGGGCAGAATGATCGTTCAGGGAAGCGGCGCCAGAAGAGGTCATGCAGGCGGGTCCGTGAGATTTGGAAGGTGGACCGTGTGATCACGATCCCCATTGCCAGACAGGGCGTCTGGCAATGGGTTGAAGATTCGAGACTCCCCGACGAACCGCTGTCGGTGTAGCCCTTGAACCCGAAAGTTCAAGGTGGAGATTGCAGGAGGTTTTAAGGCTTTCCGTCGAGCGGACATGCACACCAACCCCAACGTGCAACCCCCGTGGTTGTGCGTATCGGCTCAGGGACATGACCGACTGGCAAGCACTCCAGGGAGCGGGCGCCAGTATACCGAATGATGTCTGAACAATCAGCCTTGTGCTTTTGGTTCATCCGTGGCAAGGACCAGATCCACACGGTCGAGCAGGTCGCGAACCTGCTCGCGGGTCGAGCCGCTGGCCTGGGTTTCCGGAAGTTCCTGTTTGTGCAGCAGGTCGTGGGTGATGTTCAGGGCTGCCATGACTGCGATGCGATCGGCACCGATGACTTTGCCGCTGCTGCGGATTTCGCGCATTTTGCCGTCCAGGTAACGGGCCGCGCTGACCAGGTTGGTGCGCTCTTCCTGCGGGCAAATGATCGAATATTCTTTATCGAGGATCTGCACGGTGATGCTGTTGCCATTACTCATGAGTCTTGCTCCAGGGCCTTGAGGCGCGAAATCATCGACTCGACCTTCTGCCGGGCGATTTCGTTCTTTTCAATGAGGTGCGCGCGTTCCTCGCGCCAGGTTTTTTCCTGAGCTAATAGGAGTGCGTTTTGACTTTTTAGTTGCTCGACACGGTTGATCAATAGCTCCAGTCGAGCCATCAGCGCTTGCAGGTCGTTGTCTTCCATCGTTTTCCACTGATTATTTTCTGATGAGTGGTGCAGGAGCTGGCGTCAGTAATTGCCTTCAATGTCGCCTGGATAGCTTGCGCGCGTCTGCCGGTGCTACGATACAAGGCCTTCATTCTAGACATTGCGCCGCTTGGCGCCTAGTTGCCCATGCCTAATCAGAACTCCCCGTATTACGCCTTCGCCACCTTGCTCAGCGGCGCTGGTCATCCCGTTTCTCCCGCCGAACTGCACGGCCTGTTGCTAGGCCGCAGTTGCGCGGGCGCAGGCTTCGATGCCGAAGGCTGGTTCGACGACGCACAAGAACTGCTTGAGACAGAGCCTGCGGCCAACGTCCGTCAGGCGCTGATCGGCCTTCAGGAGATGGTCAAGAACGAACTGACCGGCGACGACATGGCCGTCGTGCTGCTCTTGCCAGGCGACGATGAGACCCTGGCTGCGCGCACCCTGGCTATGGGTCAATGGTGCCAGGGTTTCCTCCATGGCTTCGCGCGAGTCGGCGGACAGCCGATGAGCGACGATGCCAAGGATGTGCTGCAAGACCTGGCCGCCATCGCACAGATTCAGGACACGCTGGACGAGTCCGAAGACGGCGAAAGCGACTACATGGAGGTCATGGAGTACCTGCGCGTCGCGCCGCTTCTGCTGTTCACCGAGTTCAACAAGAAAGCGGAACCCCAAGCCAAGCCTTCGCTGCACTGATTGCCTATCGTTGCTGCCCGGTCGTCGCGCCTGAACGCCGATGCCTGGCGGCCCTCCGGAGGACCCTACTTGCCCATGATCCGAATCCCGAAAGCCGAATACGCCCGTCGCCGCAAGGCCCTGATGGAGCAGATGGAGCCCAACAGCATCGCCATTCTGCCGGCGGCAGCTGTGGCGATTCGCAATCGTGATGTCGAACATGTTTACCGCCAGGACAGTGATTTTCAGTACCTGAGCGGCTTCCCGGAGCCGGAGGCGGTGATCGTGCTGATCCCCGGTCGGGAGTATGGCGAGTACGTGCTGTTCTGTCGTGAGCGCAATGCCGAGCGTGAGCTGTGGGATGGCTTGCGCGCCGGGCAGGATGGCGCGATCAGCGAGTATGGTGCCGACGACGCCTTCCCCATCACCGACATTGACGACATCCTGCCGGGCCTGATTGAGGGCCGCGATCGGGTGTATTCGTCGATGGGGAACAATCCCGAATTCGACCGGCATGTGATGGAGTGGATCAACGTCATCCGCTCCAAGGCCCACTTGGGCGCGCAGCCGCCGAAGGAATTCGTTGCGCTGGATCACCTCCTCCACGACATGCGTCTGTATAAATCGGCGGCGGAAGTGAAGGTGATGCGCGAGGCGGCGCAGATATCCGCACGCGCACACATTCGTGCGATGCAGGCCAGTCGCGCCGGGTTGCACGAGTTCAGCCTTGAAGCCGAGCTCGATTACGAGTTCCGCAAGGGCGGGGCGAAGATGCCGGCCTATGGTTCGATCGTCGCCTCGGGCCGCAACGCCTGCATCCTGCACTATCAAGAGAATGACGCCACGTTGAAGGATGGCGATCTTGTGCTGATCGACGCCGGTTGCGAGATCGACTGCTACGCCAGCGACATCACCCGAACCTTCCCGGTCAGCGGCAGGTTTTCCTCCGAGCAGAAGGCGATTTACGAGCTGGTGCTCAAGTCCCAGGACGCGGCGTTCGCGGCCATCAAGCCGGGCAACCACTGGAACCAGGCCCATGAGGCGACGGTGCAGGTGATCACGGCGGGGCTGGTCGAGCTGGGCCTGCTGCAGGGCGAGGTCGATGAACTGATCGCCAGCGAAGCGTACAAAGCGTTTTACATGCATCGAGCCGGGCACTGGCTGGGCATGGATGTGCACGACGTCGGCGAGTACAAGGTCGGCGGAGAATGGCGTGTGCTGGAGGTCGGCATGGCGCTGACCGTGGAACCTGGAATTTATGTCTCGCCGGACAATCAGAATGTCGCGAAGAAATGGCGCGGGATCGGTGTACGAATCGAGGACGATGTCGTGGTGACCAAAAAAGGCTGTGAAATCCTGACCGGTGGCGTGCCCAAAACCGTCGCCGAAATCGAGGCCCTGATGGCCGCTGCGCGAACCCAGGCCGCATGAGCCGCTTCAATTTGGCCATCGTCGGTGGCGGGCTGGTGGGCGCGAGTCTGGCGCTGGCCCTGCAAGCTGGGGCTAAAGAGCGAGGCTGGAAGATCGTCCTGATCGAGCCCTTCGCGCCGGGCGACACCTGGCAGCCAAGCTACGACGCACGCTCCTCGGCGCTGTCTTTCGGCGCGCGGCAGATCTATGAGCGCTTGGGCTTGTGGCAGCAGATTAGCCGCCGTGCCGAGCCGATCCTGCAGATTCAGGTGTCCGACAAAGGCCGCTTCGGCGCAGCGCGACTCTCATCCATGCAAGAAGGCGTGCCCGCACTGGGTTACGTGGTGGAAAACGCCTGGCTCGGCCAGTGCCTGTGGCAGGGGCTGGACCAGGACGTGATCAGTTGGCGCGTGCCGGCTGAAGTGAAACAGATGCAAGCGCTGCCCGACGGCTATCGCCTCACCCTGAACGACGAAACGCAGCTGGACTGCGATTTGGCGGTGCTCGCCGATGGCGGCCGTTCCAGCCTGCGCGAGCAACTGGGCATTGGCGTGCGCTCCACGCCCTACGACCAGAGCGCGCTGATCGCCAATATCACACCCGGCGAGGCTCATTGCGGTCAGGCATTCGAGCGTTTCACCGAAGAAGGCCCGATGGCGCTCCTGCCGTTGCCGGAGAATCGCTGCGCGCTGGTCTGGACCCGCACCGGCGATGACGTGAAGCGTCTGCTGGCGCTGGACGATCGCAGCTTTCTCAACGAATTGCAGGGCGTGTTCGGCTATCGCCTCGGCGCGCTGAAACAGGTCGGCGCACGTCACACGTATCCGCTGTCGCTGATCGAGGCCGAAGAGCAGGTGCGCTCCAATCTGGTGGTGCTCGGCAACGCGGCGCACAGCCTGCATCCGATCGCGGGCCAAGGCTTCAACCTGTCCCTTCGCGACGCCGCGTCATTGGCCGAAGCGCTGCTGGCCAGCGATGCCGCGCCGGGTGGCCTGTCGACCTTGCAGGCCTATCGCGATCGTCAGTATCTGGACCAGAAGCTCACCGTGGGTTTCTCCGATCAGGTCACCCGCCTGTTCGGCAGCCAGCAGCCGCTGGTCACAGCAGGTCGCAACATCGGTTTGCTGGGCCTGGACCTGCTGCCGTCGGCCAAGAGCTGGTTTGCCCGTCAGGCCATGGGGCTGGGGACGCGGGCTAATGTCTGACCACTCTTTTCATTTCGTGGCTCCAGCCGCACTTTATTCCGTGGCTCCAGCCACTCTTTATCCCGTGGCTCCAGCCGTTCTTTATTCCGTGGCTCCAGCCGCTCTTTATTCCGTGGCTCCAGCCACCACCGAGACGATTTAAAGCATGGAAACGCGTGCAGATCTGCTGATTGTCGGGGCCGGAATGGTCGGTAGCGCACTGGCGCTGGCGCTGCAAAACAGCGGCTTGAACATTCTGGTGGTCGACGGCAGCCCGCTCAGCGTCAAGCCGTTCGATCACAGCGCTCCGTTCGAGCCGCGGGTCAGTGCCTTGTCGGCGGCCAGCCAGCGCATTCTTGAGCGGCTGAATGTCTGGGAAGGTATTGTTTCCCGGCGTGTCAGCCCTTACGGCGAGATGCACGTGTGGGACGGCAGCGGCACTGGCAAGGTGCACTTCTCCGCTTCCAGCGTGCACGCCCAGGTGCTTGGCCACATCGTCGAAAACCGCGTGGTGCAGGACGCCCTGATCGAGCGTCTACACGATTGCGACATCGGCCTGCTGGCCAATGCGCGGCTCGAACAGATGCGTCGTTCCGGGGATGACTGGCTGCTGACACTTGCCGATGGCCGCACTTTGCGAGCGCCGCTGGTGGTGGCTGCCGATGGTGCGAATTCCACGGTTCGGCGCATGACCGGCACCGCGACCCGCGAATGGGACTACATGCATCACGCCATTGTCACCAGTGTGCGCACGGCTGATTCCCACCGCAAAACCGCTTGGCAGCGCTTCACCGATGACGGCCCACTGGCGTTCTTGCCGCTGGAGCGCGACGGCGAACACTGGTGCTCAATTGTCTGGTCGGTCACGCCGAGCGAGTCCGAGCGCTTGATGAAGCTCGAAGACGAAGCGTTCTGCCGTGAGCTTGAGAAGGCGTTCGAAGGTTGTCTCGGCCAGGTCATTTCGGCCGATCCGCGTCTGTGTGTGCCGCTGCGTCAGCGTCATGCCAAGCGTTACGTCGCCGAAGGGCTGGCGCTGATCGGCGATGCCGCGCACACCATTCACCCGCTGGCCGGGCAGGGCGTGAACCTGGGCTTTCTTGATGCGGCGGTGTTGGCAGAAGTGCTGCACGCTGCGGTCGAGCGGGGCGAGCGACTGGCTGATCCGAAAGTGCTGAGTCGTTACGAGCGTCGCCGCATGCCGCATAACCTGGCCTTGATGGCGGCGATGGAAGGGTTTGAGCGATTGTTCCAGGCGGACCCGTTACCGGTTCGCTGGTTGCGCAACACAGGCCTGAAATGGGTCGATCAGTCGGCTGAGGCCAAGGCGATGTTCGTGCGCCAGGCGCTGGGGTTGACGGGGGATTTGCCAGCGTTGGCGAAGCTCTGACATAACACTTTACTCATTCGGGATGCATTCCTGTGGGAGCGAATTCATTCGCGAGGGGTCGGTGCATTCGATACATCTCTATCGACTGTACTGCCGTCTCGCGAATGAATTCGCTCCCACAGGGTCAGGCTCCATCAGCCCATCAGCCCATCAGCCCATCAGCCCATCAGCCCATCAGTGCAGCGCGGCACCCCCGATGGATGTGCGGATTCGTCCCTCGACCCGACGTTTCAACAGCCGTTGCTCCAGCAACAGACGCGAGCCCTGTGCCGCATTCGCCCGACCCCATTCCTCAAGCAACTCAAGGCACGAGTGGTCGATGTAGCTGAGGTTGCTCAGCGGCACGTGCAGCGTGGTGCCGGGCGGAACATTGCCCAGCGCCTGGGTCAGCGCCGGTACCTTGAGGAAGGTCGCGGCGCCATTCAGGCGTAGCTCCATCTCACCCTCGGCGTCGAGATCCACCAGATTGATCTTCAGGCGCGAAGCGTTCAGCGCCAGTTTCACCAGGGTCAGACCAAAGCCGATCAGCACACCGGTCAGCAGGTCGGTAAGGATGATCGCGCTGGCGGTCGCGGCGTAGATGAACATTGGCATGCGGCCATAACGTCCCAGACCGCGCAGCGCCTTGAGGTCCACCAGCTTGATGCCCGTGTAAACCAGCACGCCCGCCAGACTCGCCACCGGAATGCTCTGCAGCACGCTGGAGAGCAGCAGCACGAACGCCAGCAGCCACAGCCCGTGAAAGATCGTCGACATGCGCGTCTTGGCGCCTGCCTGCACATTGGCCGAACTGCGCACGATCACGCCGGTCATTGGCAGCGCGCCGACCAGACCGCAGAGCATGTTGCCGACGCCCTGGGCGCTGAGTTCCTTGTCGAAGTCCGAGCGCTGGCCATCGTGCATGCGATCCACTGCCGCTGCCGACAACAGGGTTTCGGCGCTGGCGATGAACGCCACGGCAATGGCGGCGATCAGGATCGCAGGGTCGGCGAGGTTCAGCAGGTCGGCCGGACGCAGCCAGTCGATGGCCTCGGCGAGGTTGGCCGGGACCTGAACGCGGTTGACGTCCAGGCTCATCGCCAGGCTGACCACTGTCGCGATCCCGACACCCAGCAAGGCCCCTGGCACAAAGCGCAGGGATTGCGGACGGCGCTTTTCCCACAGCCACATGATCGCGATAGTGCCAAGGCCCAGCAGGCCAGCCTGCATCCCGCTGCCGGGGCCAACGGCGCCCAGCAGAGTTTCGGGGAAAGCGATCAGGTTATCGAGCCCGGATGGCTTGGGCCCGCTGTCGAACATGACGTGTATTTGGGAGAGCACGATCAGCACGCCGATCCCCGCCAGCATGCCGTAGACCACGGCAGGCGCGGTCACGCGGAACCAGCAGCCGAGTTTGAGGCGCCCGGCCAGCAGTTGCAGCAGCCCGGCCAGCAGCAGAATCGGCCCCAGCATGGCCATGCCGTGCTCGCGAACAACCTCGAACACCAGCACAGCCAGGCCCGCTGCCGGACCGCTGACCTGCAACGGAGAGCCGGCCAGCCAGCCAACCACGATACCGCCGATGATGCCCGTGATCAGCCCTTTGGCCGGCGGCATGCCGGATGCGATCGCGATCCCCATGCACAGCGGCAATGCCACCAGAAAAACCACCACGGACGCCAACAGCTCCCGTGGCAACAAAGATTTCAGATCTGTAGTAGCCATGACGACTCTCCGGAGATTCTTCAGACGTGACAACGCCTGACGGCACGCGCGAGGCGCGGCCGCTACAGGCTTGAATGAGGCAGGAACCGTCAGGGGTGTCGCAGGCTCACGAAGTTGTGGCTGCGATCACCTGCGATCAGTAACGTCCGCGCGGCACAGAGGCCATCGGGATCGGGTGGTCGCCATCCAGTGGCAGGAAGCAGTCCTGCTCGGCGTCGTAGGCGCGGATTTCACTGGTTTCGATGTTGTAGACCCAGCCATGGATGAACAGCTGCCCGCTGGCCATTTTCGATGCCACCGAGGGGTGAGTGCGCAGATGCTGCAACTGGGCGATGACGTTTTCTTCGGTGAGTACGTGCATGGTTTCGTGCTCGCCCGAGCAATTGCAGTTGTCCTGCACGACCGTCTTGGCGACCTCGGCATGACGGAGCCAGGCCTTGACCGTCGGCATCTTTTCCAGCGTGTCGGGGTTGAGTACGGCGCGCATGGCACCGCAATCGGAGTGGCCGCAGACGATGATGTGGTGCACACCCAGCGCCATGACCGCGTACTCGATGGCTGTGGAAACGCCACCGTTCATGGGGCCGTAAGGTGGAACCACGTTACCCACGTTGCGGGTGACGAACAGGTCGCCGGGCGAGCTTTGGGTAATGAGTTCGGGGACGATGCGCGAGTCGGCGCAGGTGATGAACATGGCGCGTGGGTGCTGCGCGGTGGCGAGCTTCTTGAACAGTTCTTCCTGCTGAGGGAAGACGTCATGACGAAAATGTTTGAAGCCATCGACGATATGTTGCAGCGCTGCATCGGCAGATTCGGCGATGGCCGCGGCCTCTGGTGTCACGGCCCGAGGTTGTTTATCCCTGTTGCTCATGTCTCATCCTCTCTGTCGGATTGAAGTGGAGTTTCCAGTGATTGCTGTGGACGACCCACTTTTTTCTGGCATGACGGACAATTCCATCTGTGCGCGACCAGCCGGTCACTTGCGAAACACCTTAACGATAGAAACTTAATTGAAGCTGAATGCATCGCTCTAGCTCGCGGGTCCGGGTTAAGAAAATCTTAATCCGGTGTCCAGACGTCTCGCCCTTGGGAGCGTGAGTCTTGCAACCTGAGACGCCACGCGAGTCACAACAGCGACATCTGACCACCCGGCGGGCAGAAGGCTTCACAGTCCAGTTTGAAACTTTCGCGATGATTGAGGCCCAGTTTCTTCACCGCAATACTGTAGCGCTGTGCCAGCAACTCGGCGAATACGCCTTCGCCGCGCATCCGCGTGCCGAAACGGCTGTCGTACACCTGACCGCCGCGGCTCTGGCGCACCAGGCTCATCACATGCTCGGCCCTCTGCGGATAATGCGCCTGCAGCCATTCCTCGAACAGCGGCGCCACCTCCAGCGGCAGGCGCAGCATCACATAGCTGGCGCTCAACGCTCCGGCGGCCTTGGCCTCGGTCATGAGCTTTTCCAGCTCCATGTCGTTGATCATCGGAATCATCGGAGCCAGCAACACCCCGACCGGCACGCCCGCATCACGCAGCACGCGGATGGCCCGCAGTCTGGCCTTGGGCGCTGCGGCCCGGGGTTCGAGGATGCGCTTGAGTTCGTCGTCCAGCGAAGTGAGGCTGATGAACACCGACACCAGATTCAGCTTTGCAAGTTCAGCCAGCAGGTCCAGATCCCGCAGGATCAGCGAGCCTTTGGTGATGATCGTCACCGGGTGGCGGTAGCGCAGCAGCACCTCCAATGTGGCGCGGGTGAGTTTGTAGTCGCGCTCGATGGGCTGATAAGGGTCGGTATTGGCCCCAAGCGTGATGGGCGCGACGCTGTAGCCGGGTTTTGACAGCTGTTGTTCCAGCAGTGCGGCGGCGTTGGTCTTTGCGATCAGCCTGGTTTCGAAATCCAGCCCCGGCGACATGTCCCAGTACGCATGACTAGGCCGCGCATAACAATAAATGCAGCCATGTTCGCAGCCTCGGTAAGGGTTGATCGAGCGATCGAAGGGGATGTCGGGGGAGGCGTTGCGCGCGATGATGCTCTTGGCGGTTTCCAGGGTGACGGTCGTGCCCTGGGTCAGCGGCGCTTCCTGATACCAGCCGTCGTCCTCGGCCACCGAGCGATTCGGCGCGAAGCGGTTGTGCGGGTTGGTCGCGGTGCCGCGGCCGCGCGGGGGGATCTGGATGGACATGCGGGCCTCTCGATAGCTGTTTATATATACAGTATCGTGAAATGCCCATGCTCTCCATGCTCAAGCGGAGAAAAATCGTCGGGCGGCGATCAGCGGCGCTCAACGAATTTTTGACAATTGCCTCACGCCGTCTTGACCCCTGCCCGCAGACACTCGCTGCAACTTATCCCGCCTGTTCACACGGTATCGCTCGATGCGTCTTCGATTGCTCGCTTCTTTGATCGCCATAGTGCTGGCGGCGCCCATCTGCGGCCTCGCGCTGGCCGATGATTCGTCACCGGTGACCCCGCGTCCGAGCGAATGGGCGCAATCCATCGACCCTCATTACAACTTGTATGAAATCACCCCAACGCTGTACCGCAGCCGCCAGCCAGACGCAGACGCGCAGCCGCTGCTCAAGAAGCTGGGAGTGGTCACCGTGGTGGACTTCATCAAGGAAAGCGACAACAAATGGCTGTCTGACCCAACGGTGGCTCAGGTGCAGATCCCGTTGCAGACGGTGCACGTCGATGATGCCGACATGATCCAAAGCCTGCGCGCGATTCAGGCCGCGCAGGAGAAGGGCCCCGTGTTGATCCACTGCAAGCATGGCCAGGACCGCACGGGGCTGGTCTCGGCCATGTACCGTATCGTCGTGCAGGGCTGGAGCAAGCAGGCCGCGCTCGATGAAATGCAGCACGGCGGGTTTGGCGACGGGGATAACCTCAAGCACGGCATCGACTACATCAACAAGGTCGATGTGGACGCGCTGAAAACCGCACTCAACAGCGGTGCTTGCAGCACCAGCGCGTTCGCCAGCTGCGCGATCAAGGGCTGGTTTCAGAAGACCGATGTCGTGGGTGTACAGACGATTCTGTGGCGGCTTTGAGGGTTTGGATCCCGAGCAGCATTAATCGGCGCAGGCCCTGCAACATCTGGTAACGGCTCGGTCCGGACTTCGTTGTTGCGATTCACTACCATTTCGCCTCATTTCTCGACCTCCCGACATCAGGAGACTCAGCATGCAGGCGCGCACGCGTATTCTGGCTGCCTTGGCATTCATCGTGCTAGGCAGCACTGCCCAGGCCGCTGACGAAGTAGTGGTTTACTCCTCCCGTATCGACGAGCTGATCAAGCCGGTCTTCGATGCCTACACCGCCAAGACCGGTGTGAAAGTGAAGTTCATCACCGACAAGGAAGCGCCGCTGATGCAGCGCATCAAGGCCGAGGGGCAGAACGCGACCGCCGACCTGCTGCTCACCGTCGACGCCGGTAACCTCTGGCAAGCCGAACAGATGGGCATCCTGCAGCCGTTCACCTCGCCGATGATCGACACCAACATCCCGCCACAATATCGCTCCTCGACCCACGCCTGGACGGGGCTGAGCCTGCGCGCGCGTACCATCGCCTATTCCACTGACCGGGTGAAGCCCGAAGAGCTGACGACCTATGAGGCGTTGGCTGACAAACAGTGGGAAGGGCGCTTGTGCCTGCGTACCGCGAAGAAGGTCTACAACCAGTCGCTGACCGCCACGCTGATCGAAACCCACGGCGCTCAAGCGTCGGAAAAAATCCTCAAAGGCTGGGTCAATAACCTGTCCACCGACGTGTTCTCCGACGACATCGCGGTGCTTGAAGCGATCAACGCCGGGCAGTGCGATGTCGGCATCGTCAACACCTATTACTACGGACGTTTGCACAAGCAAAACCCGGATCTGGCCGTGCGCCTGTTCTGGCCGAACCAGAGTGATCGCGGCGTGCACGTGAATCTGTCGGGCATCGGCCTGACCAAGTACGCGCCGCACCCTGAAGCGGCCAAAGCGCTGGTGGAGTGGATGACCGGGCCAGAAGCGCAGACGATTTTCGCGGGTACCAATCAGGAGTTTCCGGCCAACCCGAAGGTTGCGCCTTCCGAGGAAGTGGCCAGTTGGGGTGAGTTCAAGGCCGACACCATCCCCGTGGAAATCGCCGGTCGGCGTCAGGCCGAGGCGATTCGCATGATGGATCGTGCTGGCTGGAATTGAATTTATAAGCATCGCATCCCTCTTGTAGGAGCGCGCTTGCCCGCGATAGCGGGGTGTCATTCATGAATGTGATGTCTGACCCACCGCTATCGCGGGCAAGCGCGCTCCTACAGGGGGCCTTTATTTGTGTGAGTGACCCCCTTGGCCCATCCCGCCCAGCGTCGCTGGTACCCCCTGGTCTTCGCCATCGCGGCACTGGTGCTGTTGCCCCTGAGCGTCTTGCTGTTCTCGTGGCAGAGCATCGATCACGAAATCTGGTCGCACCTGTGGGAAACCCAGATGCCGCGCCTGCTGGGCAATACCGTGACGCTGGTCGTCGGCGTCGGGCTGGGCGTTACACTGCTGGGCGTGAGCCTGGCCTGGCTGACCGCGCTGTGTGAATTCCCCGGTCGGCGCTGGCTCGACTGGGCGCTGATGCTGCCGTTCGCCATTCCTGCTTATGTGTTGGCGTTCGTGTTCGTCGGGTTACTCGACTTTGCAGGCCCCGTGCAAACCCTGATGCGCGAGTGGTTCGGTACGGGTATCCGCTTTCCCCGTGTGCGTTCCACTGGCGGGGTCATCATCGTGCTGGTGCTGGTCTTCTATCCCTACGTTTATCTGTTGGCGCGCACGGCGTTCCTCGCCCAGGGCAAGGGTCTGATGGAAGCAGCGCGGGTTCTCGGACAGTCGCCATGGCAAGCGTTCTGGCGCGTTGCGCTGCCGATGGCGAGGCCTGCGATCGGTGCGGGCGTGGCGTTGGCGCTGATGGAAACCCTCGCCGACTTCGGTGCTGTCTCCGTTTTCAATTTCGACACCTTCACCACCGCGATCTACAAGACCTGGTATGGGTTTTTCAGCCTGTCGAGCGCCGCTCAACTGGCCAGCTTGCTGCTGCTGGCGGTGATGCTGCTGTTGTACGGCGAGCACCGTGCGCGGGGCGCCAGCCGGGCAAGCAACGAGCGGCCTCGGGTCAAGGCGCTGTATCACCTGCGCGGCATCAAGGCGCTGGCCGCGAGCGGGTGGTGTGGGCTGGTGTTCGCCTGTGCGTTCGTCGTACCCCTGCTGCAGTTGATCGTCTGGGTCTGGCAGCGCGGGCGCTTCGATCTGGATGAGCGCTACACCGGGTTGATCCTGCACACACTTTATCTGGGCGGCATTGCAGCGTTGGTGACGGTCAGCGTGGCGATGATTCTGGTATTTGCCCGTCGTCTGGCGCCCACCCGCGCGATTCGCTCGGGCGTGAGCCTGGCCAATATCGGCTATGCCTTGCCAGGGTCGGTGCTGGCGGTGTCGATCATGCTCGCCTTCAGTTATCTGGACCGTGAGCTGGTCGTGCCGCTTTCCAGCTGGCTGGGCGGGGCAGGCAAGCCACTGCTGCTCGGCAGCCTTGCCGCGCTGATACTGGCGTATCTGGTGCGTTTCATTG
The DNA here is from genome assembly GCF_059421985.1 of Pseudomonas sp. GW821-FHT02A11. NCBI lineage: Bacteria > Pseudomonadati > Pseudomonadota > Gammaproteobacteria > Pseudomonadales > Pseudomonadaceae > Pseudomonas > Pseudomonas sp. GW821-FHT02A11. The sequence goes on along the minus strand of NZ_JBWKWB010000006.1, from coordinate 68,793 downwards.
CGGTCGCGTATGGCCCGCTGGAGAACAGCCTGTCGCGGATTCGCCCTTCCTTGCCAGAGGCGGCCCGCAGCCTGGGTGTCAGCGGGCCGCGTTTGTTTTTCAAGATTTATCTGCCGCTGCTGATTCCCGGCACGTTGAGCGCTGCGTTGCTGGTGTTCGTCGACGTGCTCAAGGAAATGCCCGCCACGCTGCTGATGCGACCGTTCGGCTGGGACACGCTGGCGGTGCGGATCTTCGAAATGACCAGTGAAGGCGAATGGGCGCGAGCAGCCCTACCGGCCCTCACGCTGGTCGGTGTCGGCTTACTACCGGTAATTGGCCTAATCAGACGTTCGGCGAGACCGATCGGCTAGGTGCGGGGTCACACCCATGCGGCTACAATGCGCCGCAATCGATACGGTCTGTCAGACAATTCTGCAAATTCGCATAGGTTTCAGACCCCGAGTCACGGGGGATTTGCCATTGTTGTGAACGACCGTGTCTTCGCAACCAGGGAGATGTGAAAACGTAGCGAGCGAAGACAATACAAGGCAAAAGCAGGCGAAAAACGGCCGGGTCGCGTTCGACTCTAGCTTTTCTAAATGAGCATTTTTCGCCTGCTTTTAACGCAGTAGTGTCGAGCGCAGTAGTTTTCACATTTCCCTGGCCCGGAAGGAGAAACCCATGGGAAAGCGTACGCCCCTCTTTGACCTGCACCTCGCCCTTGGCGCGAAACTGGTCGATTTTGGTGGTTGGGACATGCCGTTGCACTACGGATCACAAGTCGAGGAGCACCATCAGGTGCGCCGCGATTGTGGGATTTTCGATGTGTCGCACATGCACGTCATCGACGTATCGGGCAGCCAGGCCAAGCCTTGGCTGCAACACCTGCTGGCCAACGACGTCGGCAGGTTGCAACACACCGGGCGCGCGCTCTACAGCGCGATGCTCGACACCCGGGGCGGGATCGTCGACGACATGATCGTCTACCTCACCGACGAGGGTTACCGGCTGGTGGTCAACGCGGCCACCGGCGCCAAGGACCTGGCCTGGATGAATGCGCACTCGTCCGGTTTCGACGTGTACCTCACCCATCGCTCCGAGTTGGCCATGCTGGCCATTCAGGGGCCGCACGCGCGGCAAAAAATCGCCGAACTCGTCACCCAGGCCCGTACCGAACTTATCCACACCCTGCGACCTTTCGAAGGTCAGCAAGAAGGCGACTGGTTCATCGCCCGCACCGGTTATACCGGTGAAGACGGGCTGGAGATCATCCTGCCAAGCGACCAGGCCTGCCGCTTCTTCAACGACATGGTCGGCGCAGGCATTTCGCCAATCGGTCTGGGGGCGCGGGACACGCTGCGTCTGGAGGCGGGCATGAATCTTTTTGGTCAGGAAATCGATGAACAGGTGTCACCGCTGATTTCCAACATGGCCTGGACGGTGGCCTGGCAGCCGGAAGACCGTGATTTCATTGGCCGCGCTGCGCTGGAAGCCGAACGGGCGAAGGGCGTTGCTTCCAAGCTTGTAGGGCTTGTCCTTGAGGAGCGAGGTGTTTTGCGCGCCCATCAGGTCGTCCGAATAGCGGAAGTTGGCGAAGGAGAGATCACCAGTGGTAGTTTCTCTCCTACGCTAAGCAAGTCAATTGCCTTGGCGCGCGTTCCCATCGCCACGGCCGACCGCGCCGAGGTGGAGATCCGCGGCAAGTGGTACCCGGTTCGGGTGGTCCAGCCGACGTTCGTGCGTCACGGCAAGGCCCTGATTTAGACGCTGTACCTGAATTTTCCCTGGCGGGTTTTCCGCTGACCTGATGATGTAAGAGGATAAAAAATCATGAGCGACATTCCAGCCGAGCTGCGTTTTGCCGAAAGCCACGAATGGGCCAAGCAAGAGGGTGAGCTGATCGTTGTCGGTATTTCCGATCATGCGCAAGAAGCGCTGGGTGACGTGGTGTTCGTCGAGCTGCCGGAAATCGGCAAAGTCTTCGCCGCTGGCGATGCAGCGGGCGTGGTCGAGTCGGTAAAAGCCGCTTCCGACATCTACTCCCCGGTGGCCGGTGAAGTGGTTGAAGTCAACGAAGCCCTGGGCGATGCGCCTGAAGAGCTTAACAGCGCCCCGTACAGCTCGTGGATCTTCAAGGTCAAGCCAAGCAACGCCGCTGGCGACTTGGCCAAGCTGCTCGATGCTGCGGGTTACAAGGCTGCCATCGGCGAGTAATCAGCCGATAGCAATCTGTGGTAGGCGACCGCGTGTTGGTGGACGATTACCGCTGAAACAAAAATGCCGCTCAAACGAGCGGCATTCTTTGAAGGTTGATGCTTACTGCTCGGCAACGAGGTTCTTGGCCAGAATCGCGTTGGCCAGGTCCATGTCCGAGGCGTTCAGGCCTGGGTTGTCCTTGCGCACCTGATCCAGCGCTGCTTCCAGATACGGGCCACGAATGGCGCCGTCGCTGGCGACGAAGCTGCCGGCGTCATCCTGCGCCGCCACAATCAGTTTGTGATGGCGGAAGGTGAGGTAGGTCGAACCTGTGGTTGCACCGGACGAGATGACGTCGCGCAGAAAGCCATCGGCCATGGCTGAACCGACTGGCAGGGAAAGCAGGGCTAACGTGGCTACAGCAAGTTTTAGACGCATGACGGGCTACTCCGACTTGGGGTTGTTCTGTAATGATTGGATACGCCTGAGCCGGAGGTAGTTCCGTCACGGCCCGCGGTTATGCCACCTCGACTTTCAAAATCGCCCCGTCCTGAGCGACGACCCTCACCTGGTTTCCGGCAGCCGTATCGGGGCCCACCACCATCCACACGCCGTCGCCCACCTTGATCTTTCCACGCCCGCCGACGATGGCGTCGTGAACGACGAAGGTCCTGCCGATCAGCTCCGAGCCGCGCATATTGAGGCCTGGTTGATCCGATTTTCGCAACACGCTGCGCTGGCGTCGCCACCAATACAGCGCCGTCAACACGGAAAGCACGGCGAACAGCAGGAACTGCACTTCCCAGCTCATCGCCGGAATGATGTACGTGAGAATGCCGACGGCAGCCGCCGCAACACCGATCCACAGCAGATACCCGCCCGCGCCGAACACCTCCAGGATCAGCAGTACCGTGCCGAGTCCCAGCCAGTCCCAGAACGACAGGTCTTGCAGGTAATTCCACATGGCTCAGACTCGCTTGCCGGGTTCAGGTCGGCTCCGGTCGGGGGCGCCTTTGTCGAAGGTGGCCTTGACGATCTCGCCGATACCGCCGATGGCGCCGATCATCTGGCTGGCTTCCAGCGGCATGAGGATGACCTTGCTGTTATTGGCCGATGACAGTTTGCCGAGGGCGTCGATGTACTTCTGTGCGACGAAATAATTGATCGCCTGCACGTCACCGGCCGCAATGGCTTCGGACACCACCTGCGTCGCGCGAGCCTCGGCTTCGGCTTGACGTTCGCGGGCTTCGGACTCCAAAAACGCCGCTTGACGCTCACCTTCGGCTTCAAGGATCTGCGCCTGCTTCTTGCCCTCAGCGGTGAGGATCGCCGAGGCGCGCAGGCCTTCGGCTTCGAGAATCTGTGCGCGCTTGATCCGCTCGGCTTTCATCTGGCCGGACATGGCGGCCATCAGGTCGGCGGGCGGGCTGATGTCCTTGATTTCGATGCGGGTGATCTTGATGCCCCACGGCGCGGTGGCCTCGTCGACGATGCGCAGCAGGCGTTCGTTGATGCCGTCGCGCTGACTGAGCATGGCGTCCAGCTCCATGGAGCCGAGCACGGTGCGAATGTTGGTCTGCAGCAGATTGCGAATCGCGTGCTGCAGGTTGTTGACCTCATACGCCGCCTGGGCGCAGTTGACTACTTGATAGAAGCACACCGCGTCGATCTGAACCGTGGCATTGTCGGAGGTGATGACTTCCTGCGGCGGAATGTCGAGCACGGTTTCCATCATGTTGATCTTGTGGCCGATGCGATCCATCACCGGCACGATGATGTTCAGGCCTGGTTTCAAGGTGTTGGTGTAGCGACCGAAGCGCTCCACGGTCCACTGATACCCCTGCGGCACGACCTTGAAACCCATGAACACGATGGCGATGGCCAGCGCGACGACAAGCAAAACCACACTACCGATTTGCATAACCTTTCCCTGTTGGTTGCGGCGGATGACAATTACCGGGCAGAGGATACGGTGATCGGAATCCGGTCTGCGACTGTTTGTTACATCAGCTAAAGAATAGCTCGCCCATCAGGTTGAAGACGGTGGTCTTCACGGCGGTGTCCAGCGCTGTCCAGGCAAGCCCCGTGACCGCCCGATAATCACCGAGCAGCAGAGGCCTGGACACCACATTCGGTGGCAGCGCGCGCCCTGCGTGATGGGGCAAGAGACCAATGCCCAGACCCGCCGATACCAGCGCGAGCATGGTGGTGAATTCGCCGAGTTCTTCTGCGATTTCCAGCTTGCCGCCCTGGTCTGCAATCGCCCGCAACAGCCCGTCGTGAAAGCCTGCGGCGTAGCGTCGGGCGAGCACGAGCACAGGCAGATGCCCCAGGTCTTTCACCGTGATCACCGGCTGAGTCGTCAGCGGGTGATCGACTGGCAGCGCGACGATGATCGACTCCTGCAACACCACGTGGGTCTGCACGCCCGCATGGGGTGCGGGCAGGCGCATCAGGCCGAAATCGAGCTGGCCATTTTTGAGGGCCTGCACCTGATCTGGCCCTGGCATGTCTTTGAGTTCCAGCTGGATGCCGGGGTAGCGACGATGAGCCTGCCGAATGAGGGTCGGCAGTAATTCCGGCAGCACTGACGACACGAATCCCAGGCGAATCCGACCCGTCTCCCCACGACCCAAGCCACGCGCGACATCGGCCGAATGTTGGGCCTGATGCAAGGTCGCTCGGGCCTCGTGGAGAAACAGCCGACCCACTTCCGTCAGCGTCACCGAGTGGCGATTGCGGTCCAGCAGGCGAACCCCAAGCCAGGCTTCCAGTGCCTTGATCTGCATGCTCAGCGCAGGCTGCACGATGGCCAGTCGCTGCGCAGCACGCCCGAAGTGCAGTTCCTCCGCCAAGGTGACGAAGGCCCGAAGATGCTTGAGTTCCATGGCGCTCTCGTGGGGGGGGTGTGGTTGATCAAAATATTTGATCAGCACGTCACCAATGACTATTGGACTGATATTAGCTACTGCGTTGAAGTGTTATGCAAAAGGATCATGAGCTTTCAAGCGACTCATCACAACGCATGATCGAACATCGGCCACTCACGAGGAAACACCATGGCTGTTCTGGAAAGCTTTCGCCTGCAGGGGCGGGTTGCACTGATCACCGGCTCCAGCGCCGGGATTGGTCTGGCGATTGCGCGCGGGCTGGCAGAGGCGGGCGCACGGGTTGTCCTCAACGGGCGCAACGTCGACACGCTGCAATCGGCGGCAGCGGCGCTGGCTGCTGAGGGGCACGAGGTCCACACTCAATCATTCGATGTCACCGACAGCGCGGCAGTGAGTGCTGCGGTGCTGGACATCGAACACCGCGTTGGCCCGTTGGAGATCCTGGTCAACAACGCCGGCATTCAGCGGCGTGCGCCGTTGGCCGAATTCACCGAAGCGAACTGGCACGAGCTGATGCGCACCAATCTGGACAGCGCCTTTTTCGTCGGTCAGGCCGTGGCTCGTTGCATGATCGCTCGTGGCCGGGGTCGCATCATCAATATCTGCTCGGTGCAGAGCGAACTGGGGCGGCCGAACATCGCGCCTTATGCGGCGAGCAAAGGCGCGCTGAAAATGCTGACCAAGGGCATGGCAATTGATTGGGGCCCGCACGGGCTGAACGTCAACGGCATCGGCCCGGGCTATTTCAAGACCGAGTTGAACGCAGCGCTGGTGGCCAATCCCGAGTTCAGCGACTGGCTGGTGCAGCGTACGCCGAGCCGCCGTTGGGGCGAGGTGTCTGAACTGGCGGGGGCGGCGGTGTTTCTGGCGTCCGATGCGGCCAGCTTCGTCAACGGTCACATCCTTTACGTCGATGGCGCCATCACGGCGTCGTTGTAATCCGGAGAATCGACATGCAAGCCATTGTCTGCCATGCCCCGAAAGACCTGCGCGTCGAGGCCGAAGCACCCGTCCGCGCGCTGACCTCTGGTCAGTTGCGCGTGCGCGTCGCGCGAGGCGGGATCTGCGGCTCGGATCTGCACTATTACCAGCACGGCGGTTTTGGCGCGGTACGCCTGAAAGAACCCATGGTGCTCGGTCATGAAATCTCGGCGGTGATCGAAGAAGTTGGCCACGCCCAGAGCGGATTCAGCGTCGGTCAGCGCATATCAGTCTCGCCTTCGCGTCCATGCGGCGGCTGCAAGTACTGCCACGAAGGCCTGCCCAATCACTGCCTGAACATGCGTTTCTATGGCAGTGCGATGCCATTCCCCCACATTCAGGGTGCCTTTCGCGAAAGGTTGGTAATCGACACCAGCCAAGCGCACTTGCTGGCGCCGACCACGACGCTGGCCGAGGGTGCGCTGGCCGAGCCGCTGTCGGTGGGGCTGCACGCGATTCAGCGGGCGGGCGGGGTATTCGGCAAGCGCGTGCTGGTCACCGGCTGCGGGCCGATTGGCAACCTGTTGATCGGCAGTCTGCGCGCAGCGGGTGCTCTCCAGGTCGTTGCTGCGGATCTCAGTGATAGTGCCCTGGCCTGCGCGCGACGCATGGGCGCCAGCGACACCCACAACTTGAAAAACGAACCCGAGGCGCTGACTCGTTATACCGCCGATAAGGGGCATTTCGACGTCATGTTCGAAGCCTCTGGCAGCGCACAGGCTTTGCGCGACGGCCTGACCTGCGTGCGGCCTCGTGGTGTAGTGGTGACCGTGGGGTTGGGCGGCGATGTGTCGATTCCTCTGAACCTGGTGGTCGGCAAGGAAATCGACCTGCGCGGCACCTTCCGCTTTCATCCCGAATTCGCCCAAGCGGTGGATTTGCTGAATCGCAAGGTGATCGACGTGACGCCAGTGATCTCTCACACGATTCCGTTCAATGACGCCGTGCAGGCATTTGAACTGGCGGGTGACAAGCAGCAGGCGATGAAGGTGGTGCTGGATTTCGGGGTGAAGGATCTGTGAACACCTTCTCTGTGGGAGCGAATTTATTGGCGAAAATGGCATGACCTCGACCCATGTGTCGTTTGGTCTGCCGACTCGCGAATGAATTCGCTCCCACAGGGTTTCGCTACTCTTTGGCTCAACGCTGTTCGCTTTGCGGCGTCACCCGCAGCACTTCATCAATGGTGGTCGACCCCGCCGCGACCTTTTGTGCACCGGACAGCCGCAGGCTGCGCATTCCATCCTTGAAGCCTTGTCGACGCAACGCCGTCAGGTCCAGATCCGCGGTGATCAGGGACTTCACGGCATCGGACATCAGCATGATCTCGTACACCCCCGCACGCCCCCGGTAGCCGGTATCCCGACATTCCGCGCAGCCCACCGCTCGATGCGCGCCGCTCGGTACTGGCGCCTGCCAGGGGCGGGTGAGGGTCTGCCAATCAACCTCGTCGATCTCCACCGGCGCCTTGCAGTGGGGGCACAGCGTACGCACCAGACGTTGCGCCATGACCCCCAGAATCGTCGCCTTGAGCAGGTAATGAGGCACCCCCAGTTCCAGCAAGCGGCTGATGGCGCTCGGCGCGTCGTTGGTGTGCAGGGTCGAGAGCACCAAGTGGCCAGTGAGTGCGGCCTGAATGGCCATCTCAGCGGTTTCCAGGTCGCGGATCTCGCCGATCATGATGATATCCGGGTCCTGCCGCATCAGCGCGCGCACGCCGCTGGCGAAGTTCAGGTCGATGTTGTGTTGCACCTGCATCTGGTTGAACGCAGGCTCGACCATCTCGATCGGGTCTTCGATGGTGCAGAGGTTCACTTCCGATGTCGCCAGCTTCTTGAGCGTGGTGTACAGCGTGGTGGTCTTGCCGGAACCGGTCGGCCCGGTGACCAGAATGATGCCGTTAGGCTGGTGGGTCATGCCTTCCCAGCGACGCAGGTCGTCGCCGGAGAACCCCAATTGGTCGAAATCCTTGAGCAGCACCTCGGGGTCGAAGATCCGCATGACCATCTTCTCGCCGAAGGCAGTCGGCAGGGTCGACAGGCGCAGTTCCACTTCGCCGCCGTCGGGGGTCTTGGTCTTGACCCGGCCGTCCTGAGGTTTGCGCTTCTCGGCGACGTTCATCCGCCCCAGGCTTTTGAGGCGGCTGGTGACCGCCATCGTCACTTGCGGCGGGAATTGGTAGACGTTGTGCAACACGCCATCGATGCGAAAACGCACGGTCCCGGCCTCGCGGCGGGGCTCGATATGGATGTCACTGGCGCGCTGCTGATAGGCGTACTGAAACAGCCAGTCGACGATGTTGACGATGTGCGCGTCGTTGGCGTCCGGTTCCTGATCGCTGGCGCCCAGTTTGAGCAACTGTTCGAAGTTGCCCAAGTTGCTCACTTTCTGATCAGTTGCGCTGGCGCCGCTCACCGATTTGGCCAAGCGGTAGAACTCGACGGCCAGTTTCTGCACATCGACCGGGTTCGCGACCACACGCTTGATCGGCATTTTCAGCACGTGCATCAGGTCGGCTTCCCACGCCTTTACGTAAGGCTGGGCGCTGGCGATGGTCACGCATTCGCGATCTACGGCCACAGCCAGAATCTTGTGGCGCTGGGCAAAGGCGTAAGACATCAGCGGCGTGACAGCGGCCACGTTGATCTTCAGTGGGTCGATGCGCATGTACGGCTGCCCGGCCTGTTCGGCGAGCCAAGCGGTCAGGGTTTCCAGGTCGAGCTTTTTGCCTGGGCGCTGGTGATTGTCGAACTGCTGCGCCGCGATGAATTCCAGCGGGTGGGTCTGCAGGTTCTGCGCGCTTCGGCGCAAGGTCAGTGCGTATTCGGCGTTGTCCTGGTCGAGGTAACCCTGCGCGACGAGATCACGCAGTACTTCATTCAGATCCAGCCAGCGGTCCTGGGATGATGGGGCGAGGACGGACATGCGGGCTCCTTCGGACGAGACGGCTTACTTCGCAGATAAGCATGAAGATAAGCAATAGTAGTCCCAAGCGTGCCAGTTGTTGCGTCCTGCAGGTAGTGAAGCGTTGCCAATATTTTCGGCGCGCTCAACCGACAGCGAGTGAGACGGGCTCGGATAGGACGTGAAAATCGCCGATCGGTTCCAGTGCCACTGAGCAAACATTGATCAAATTGCGCATTTTTTCGCCAATGACCTGGGCGCGATGCCAAGTCGAGCCGTCCACTTCGACCTCGATCATCAACATGCCTTCCTGCTGCAAGACGCTGACCTGCTGCGGGATCAGGTACTGCATGGCGAACAGATTCATGACCCGGCAGATCAGGTCAGGTTCGGCCTCGGCGAGGATCTGATAGCGCGACCGGCAATGGGCATTGCTGGCCGACCAAGCGTCGTGGCGCAGCGGGGCGGTGGTGACGGCTTCGAGGTGCGGCATGTGAACTCTCCTGTTTTCGTCACGGGGCTGACAGGGCCGGAATGAACTGTTTGAGTGGGAGAAAGTTTTACATGCCGAAAAAGAAATTTCTGATCCATGATCCGCTGTATTACGCTTGATTCGACTTGTTAATGCGTATCTGGCCTGTATCGGGAATAACTTATGCAAATCGAACTAGACGCATACGATCGCAAGATACTCGCCCTGCTGCAGGAGGACGCCTCACTTTCCAGCGCGCAGATCGCTGAAACGGTGGGTCTGTCGCAATCGCCTTGCTGGCGCAGGATTCAGAGGCTTAAAGATGAAGGCGTGATTCGCAGGCAAGTAACGCTGCTGGATCGCAAGAAGATCGGGCTGAACACGCAGATTTTTGCCGAGGTGAAACTCAACGCCCATGGTCGCTCGAACTTCACGGAATTCACCGAGGCGATTCGTGGGTTTCCGGAAGTGCTGGAGTGCTATGTGCTGATGGGGTCGGTGGACTTCCTGCTGCGCATCGTCACGCCGGACATCGAAGCCTACGAGCGGTTTTTCTTCGAGAAGCTGTCGTTGGTGCCAGGCATTCAGGAAGTGAACTCGACGGTGGCACTGTCGGAGATCAAATCGACGACGAGCTTGCCCATCGTCCGCTGAAGGGCGCTATCACGGGCATGCTGGAGGAATTCTGTAGGAGCGCGCTTGCCCGCGAAAGCGTTGGGTCAGAACCATTGAAGGGTCTGACACCCCGCAATCGCGGCAAGCGCGCTCCTACAGGAGAGTCGCAGCGTCGCTTAGATCTTCAGCAACGTCTTCCACGCGCGGCTTTGCAGCACGGTAATGGTCTGCTGCACGCGGGCGTCGAGGATTTCATCGGTGATGTCCAGCTGCGCCAGCTGTTCGAGCTTGTTGAGCTCGCCATACAGGCGATCCAGTTCCGGCAGCTCCAAGGTGTGGCGTGCGTGATGCAACCACACCTGAATACGCTCGATACGCGGCAGCTGTTCAGCCAGATCTTCAGGCTGCTGCTGATAGCGCGTCAGGTTCAGCGCATTGGCCTCGTCGCCGAGCAAGCGCGGCACCCAGCTGCTGAGCATGGCATTGCCCAGACGATTGCCACGATTGTTGCGCTCGATGGTCCAGCTGCGCTCCATCAACCAGCGCGAGGTGGTCAGCGAAAACAGGCCCCAGCGCGGGTCTTCGAGTTCTTCGATGAACTGCTCATGGGCGGCCGCGCGGACATCGGCATCTTCCTGACCTGCCTGAACCAGCGTGCGCCAGTCTTCGAGCAGGGCATCCAGCGCAGCGCGCAGGTCGTGGGTGGTGGCGCGAGGACCGGCCTGACCGAGGCTGCCGGTCAGTGCGCGCAGTTCGGCGAGCACGTCGACCCAGTCCTGCAGCAAGCTCCAGTGACCGTTGAAACGGTATTGCTCGGCCAGACGCTGGCTGCTGCCCAGCAGGTACCAGGCCAGCGCGGCGTAGACATCGTCCAGCGAGGTTTCCGGATGGAGCTCGGGCGCAGGCAGTTTGATCGAGTAGCTGTCGGCGTCGAACAGGCGATAGCCACGCTCGGCCTTGCTGATGTCACACGGCATCAGCGCCAGTTTTTCGGCCAGCTCGGCGGCCAGTTCCAGCAGGGCAGCAGGCTCGCCTTCGCGCAATTCGAGCTCAAGCTCGCAGATTTCTTCTTTCTGCTTGCCGACGATGACATTGCCCAGATCAAGTGCCGCTTCGATCACGACCTTGGACTTGCCGCGGCCCCAGGCAATTTCGGCTTTTTCGCGCACGAAGTCGGTGGTGAACAGCGGCTTGATGGTCTTCTTGTCCAGGTCGGCCAGTTGCTCGGGCCAGCATTCTCCGTCGAGCTTCTTGAGGTCCAGCTTGGCCTTGGGCAAGTCCCAGTTGTATTCGTTGCGCTCGGACAGACCGGCAACGCTCTGGCCGCGGGTCTTGAGGGTCTGGATGATCGCGTCGCCGTCACGGCGCAGGCGCAGGGCGACCTTGGCGTGGGCCAGTTCGCGCTCCGGCGTGTCGAAGTACTGGTTGAACAGCTCAAGCCGCTCCCAGCCACTTTTGTTGCGCTTTTTCAGCAAAGGATGCTCGCGCAGGGCAATGAGGGTTTCGCGGCTGACGCGGAGTTTGATTTCGGTTTCTTTCTGCATGGCCGGGAATCCAGGCGCGCTATCGCGGATAGGCGCTCAATCACTAAGAACTAGGGGACGCAGCCGGAATCGACACAGCTGCGTGGGTCGTGCAGTGTACAGGACATCACCCATGACGGTTTATTCCTGCTGCTCAATGAACCTATGATGGTCCGCGTGTCGTACCTGCACCGAGGAATCGCCTATGCCATTGCCGTCCATGAAAGACCAGTTCGCGGCCCTGATCGCCGCGCCATCGATGAGCTGCACGCAGCCTGCGCTGGACCAGTCCAACCGCGCCGTCATCGATCTGCTGGCCACCTGGCTCGGCGATCTGGGGTTCGCCTGCGACATCCGGCAGGTCAGCCCCGGCAAGTTCAACCTGCTGGCGAGCTACGGCACAGGCCCCGGCGGCCTGGTGCTCTCTGGTCACAGCGACACCGTTCCCTACGACGACGCGCTATGGAAGACCGATCCGCTGAAGTTGTCAGAAGTCGACGGCAAGTGGGTAGGACTTGGCAGCTGCGACATGAAAGGCTTTTTCGCGCTGGCCATCGAAGCCCTGCAACCTTTGCTCGACAAGCCTTTCAAGCAGCCGCTGATCATCCTCGCGACCTGCGATGAAGAAAGCTCGATGTCCGGCGCCAAGGCCCTCGCGGCGGCAGGCGGGGTGCTGGGGCGTGCGGCGGTGATCGGCGAGCCGACCGGGCTCAAGCCGATTCGTTTGCACAAAGGCGTGATGATGGAGCGCATTGAGATTCTCGGTCGCAGTGGCCATTCGTCGGACCCAAGCCTGGGTCACAGCGCCCTTGAAGCGATGTACGACGCCATCGGCGCGCTCAAGGGCCTGCGTCAGCAATGGCAGACACAATTCAGCAACCCGCAGTTCAGCGTGCCGCAGCCGACCATGAACTTCGGCTGCATTCACGGCGGCGACAATCCCAACCGCATTTGCGGCCAGTGTTCGCTGGAGTTCGACTTGCGCCCGCTGCCCGGCATGGACCCGGAAATGCTGCGCGCCGCGATCCGGCAAAAGTTGCAGCCGCTGGCCGAACAGCATCAGGTGCAGATCGACTACGCGCCGCTGTTCTCCGAAGTCGCGCCCTTCGAGCAAAGCGCCGATGCGGAACTGGTGAGGGTTGCCGAGCGTCTGACCGGTCATACGGCAGAAGCGGTGGCGTTTGGCACCGAAGCACCTTATCTTCAGCGCCTTGGCTGCGAGACGATCGTGCTGGGCCCTGGCGACATTGCCTGTGCGCATCAGCCCGGCGAGTATCTTGAAATGTCACGTTTGCAGCCCACAGTGCGTCTACTGCGTCAGTTGATCGAATATTACTGCCTGACTCCTCAGTGAGTCAGCCTCCAGAGCACCCACCCAGAAGGAGAGTCCGCGTGTTGCGATGCCTGTTCCGACGATAAAGCTCATGCCGTTGTGAGCGTCTACCTTTCGTCCATCTTTGCTACAGGCCCATCTGGATATGCCCGATTACGTCAATTGGCTCCGCCACGCGTCTCCCTACATCAATGCCCACCGCGATTGCACCTTCATCGTCATGCTGCCCGGCGACGGCGTCGAACACCCCAATTTCGGCAACATCGTTCACGACCTAGTGCTGTTGCACAGCCTGGGCGTGCGTCTGGTGCTGGTGCATGGCTCTCGTCCGCAGATCGAGAGCCGTCTGCAAGCGCGCGGGATCACCCCGCATTTCCATCGCGAGCTGCGCGTCACCGATGCCGCGACGCTGGAGTGCGTGATCGATGCCGTGGGTGCGCTGCGTATTGCGATTGAAGCGCGCCTGTCGATGGACATGGCCGCATCGCCCATGCAGGGCTCGCGTCTGCGCGTGACTGGCGGCAATTTCGTCACCGCACGCCCGATTGGCGTGCTCGAAGGCGTCGACTATCAACACACCGGCGAAGTGCGCCGCATCGACCGCAAAGGTATCAATCGCCTGCTCGATGAGCGTTCCATCGTGCTGCTGTCGCCGCTGGGCTACTCGCCGACCGGTGAAATCTTCAACCTGGCCTGCGAAGACGTCGCCACCCGCGCGGCGGTCGATCTGGGGGCCGAAAAGCTGCTGCTGTTCGGCGCTGAATCCGGCCTGATGGACGAGCATGGACGTCTGGTGCGTGAGCTGCGTCCCCAGCAGATTCCCGCGCACCTGCTGCGTCTGGGCAACAACTATCAGGCGGAATTGCTCGATGCCGCTGCCCAGGCCTGCCGTGGCGGCGTGGCACGCAGTCATATCGTCAGTTACGCCGAAGACGGTGCACTGCTGTCCGAGCTTTTCACTCGCGCGGGCGGCGGTACGCTGGTGGCGCAAGAGCAGTTCGAGCTGGTGCGTGAAGCGTCGATTGGCGATGTCGGTGGCCTGATCGACCTCATCACCCCGCTGGAAGAGCAAGGCATTCTGGTACGTCGCTCTCGCGAAGTGCTGGAACGTGAGATCGAGCAGTTCAGCGTGGTCGAGCGTGAAGGTTTGATCATCGCCTGTGCAGCGCTGTACCCGATCGCCGATTCCGAGGCCGGGGAGCTGGCCTGTTTGGCAGTGAACCCGGAATACCGCCACGGCGGGCGCGGCGATGAGCTGCTTGAGCGCATCGAAGAGCGGGCCAAAGCGCAAGGCCTGAAAACCCTGTTCGTCCTCACCACCCGCACCGCGCACTGGTTTCGCGAGCGCGGTTTCGAGCCTAGCAGCGTCGACCGCCTGCCCAGCGCCCGGGCGTCGCTGTACAACTATCAGCGTAATTCGAAGATTTTCGAGAAGGCGATTTAACGCCTGAGCGTTGCGCGAATCTCTGTGGGAGCGAATTTATTCGCGATGCGACGGTACATCCGACAGGTATGTTTCGGATGTACCGGCCAATCGCGAATGAATTCGCTCCCACAGTTCGAAATTGCGTGGCTTCAGTTACTGATCTTCAGAATGCTCGCCTGGTACGATCCGACAAAGGTGTCGAAATCTACCGGCTCTTCGTTCTGTTCCAGCTCGGCCTGCTGGGCCAGGGACTCCCGTGCGCGGGTTTCGAAGGCGGTCTGGTCCTCGACGCTCAGCGGACGGCTGCGGAAGTGCTCGGCATGAACCTGTGCCTGACGCATCGAGAACGCGGTAAAGCCTTCCTTACGCTCGTTCATCGCCGCCAATACTTGCGCCGATGGGGTCAGCGACGCATCAGCCACCTTCGCGCGCTGAACGGTCAGCGATTTGCCGTGCTCATCAATGCCTTGGCTCTTGTCCAGCAGCGCGGCGATCGGCTCGATCTTGTCGAGCAACTCGTCCGCCCAGACTTTCAGATCAATCGTCGAGGTATTACGGCTCAGTTGCAGGCCGGGGCGACGGCCTTCCTTGACCACGGTCAGGAAGTTGCTGCTGGCATTGCCACATTCGCAGTCGGCCAATTGCGGGCTTTCCTGCAGGGCGCAGAACAGAATGAAGGCATCAATGAAACGCGACTGCTGCAGGTCGATACCGACCGGCAGGAACGGGTTGATGTCCAGGCAGCGCACTTCGACGTACTGCACGCCGCGAGCCATCAGGGCCTGGATCGGGCGTTCGCCGGAATAGGTGACGCGCTTCGGACGAATCGTCGAGTAGTACTCGTTCTCGATCTGCAACACGTTGGTGTTGAGCTGAATCCACTCGCCATCCTTGTGCGTGCCGACTTCGACATACGGCGCGTAGGGCGTTGCCACCGCTTTGCGCAGGCTGTCGGTGTAGGTCAGCAGGTCGTTGTAGCACGGCGTCAGGTCAGCCTGCGCACTGCTCTGATAGCCCAGATCGCTCATGCGCAGGCTGGTGGCGTAAGGCAGATACAAGGTGTCGGCGTCGAACTGTTCGAGCTGGTGCGAGCGACCGCGCATGAAGCTGGCGTCCAGCGCGGGCGAGGCGCCAAACAGGTACATCAGCAGCCAGCTGTAGCGGCGGAAATTGCGGATCAGGCCGATGTAGCTCTCGGACTGAAAATCCCGGACGCTGCCTTCGAAGGCCACGGTCGACTTGAGCACCGGCCAGATGTCTTCAGGCAGCGAGAAGTTGTAATGGATGCCAGCGATGCACTGCATCGTCTTGCCGTAGCGCAGCGCCAGGCCCTGGCGGTACACGTACTTGAGCTTGCCGATGTTCGAGGTGCCGTAATAGGCGATCGGGATGTCTTCTTCGGCCGGCAGCGGGCACGGCATCGAAGGGCTCCAGATGAACTCGTTGCCCAGCTTGCTGTAGGCAAAACGGTGGATTTTTTCCAGACTTTCCAGCGTGTCGGCAGGGTTGCTCAGCGCCGGAGTGATGAACTCCAGCAAGGACTCGGAATAGTCGGTGGTGATCTGCTCGTTGGTCAAAGCAGAGCCCAGGCTCTCGGGGTGCGGGGTCTGGGCCAGGCGGCCTTCGCCTGTAACGCGCAGGCATTCACGCTCGATACCGTGCAAGCACTTCTCCAGAAGGGAGAGGTGAGAGTGCTCGCCGAGCAGAGCCAGGCGGCGATTGAGAAGTTCGCTCAAGTTGGATTCCTTCACGCGTCAGTCGGCCCTATATGGGGGCGATATGGCGGTCTACAAGGGTGAAGAAAGGAACTGGCGTTTTCGCCTCGTTTTTGGCCCGAACGCCGATGCCCGTCATCGGTGGTCTGCGCAGGGTTTTCATGCGCAAACCACCCGGAATTTCGACACTGATTCCCAGTGCAAAGACTCAGCGCCGAAATTAACCCATATCCCTATCGGACAGCTAGACGATCGCGAACGTGCCTTGTGCTTTCGCGACGAGCTTGTCGGCCTGACGCACTTCGGCCTCGACCACCAGCGTGCGGCGACCGGCGTGCAGCACCGTCGCCATGCAGGTGACTTCGCCCTCCGGCACGCCGCGCATGTAGTTGATCTTGCATTCAACCGTCACACTTTGTTTATCGAAACCGTGGGCGCTGGAGCAGGCCAAGCCCATGGCAATGTCGACCAGGCTGAACAGCGCGCCGCCGTGCATCACGTTGCCGCGATTGCGCAGGTGCGGCTCAAGCGACAGCGCCACCTCGGCGACACCTTCTTCGCTGAGCCGCACGATGCGGCAGCCAAGGGTCTTGAAGTACGCGCTTTGGGTCAGATCGTCCGGGATATCCATCAGCGTTTCTTCAGTTGCTTGGCGTTGGCGAACAGTGAAGCCATGGCGTTGTTGGCCGGGGCTGCGGTGGCGGTTTCCTTGCGCGGCGCGCTGCCCTGTTGCGGGCGCACAGCGGCGCCAGGGCGCGCACCACGAGCGCCGTCGATCTTCTCGCCAGGGGTGTCGCTCATGCGCATCGACAGGCCAACGCGTTTGCGCGGGATGTCGACTTCCATGACCTTGACCTTGACCACGTCACCGGCCTTAACAGCCTCGCGCGGATCCTTGATGAATTTCTCCGAAAGTGCGGAGATATGCACCAAACCATCCTGATGCACGCCGATGTCGACGAATGCGCCGAAGTTGGTCACGTTGGTCACCACGCCTTCGAGGATCATGCCCAGCTGCAGGTCCTTGAGGTCCTCGACGCCGTCCTGAAACTCAGCGGTCTTGAACTCGGGGCGCGGGTCGCGGCCTGGTTTCTCGAGTTCCTGAATGATGTCGGTGACGGTCGGCAGACCAAAGGTTTCGTCGGTGAATTTCTTCGGGTCCAGGCGCTTGAGGAAGCTGGCGTCGCCGATCAGCGAGCGGATGTCGCGGTCGGTTTCAGCGGCGATACGCTGCACCAGCGGGTACGCCTCAGGGTGAACGGCGGACGAATCCAGCGGGTTGTCGCCGTTCATCACGCGCAGGAAGCCTGCGGCCTGTTCAAAGGTCTTCTCGCCCAGTCGCGGCACTTTCTTCAATGCGGCGCGGGTTTTGAAGGCGCCGTTTTCGTCGCGGTGAGCGACGATGTTCTGCGCCAGCGTGGTGTTGAGACCGGAAATGCGCGCCAGCAGCGCAACGGACGCAGTGTTCACGTCAACGCCCACGGCGTTCACACAGTCTTCCACCACCGCATCCAGACCGCGCGCCAGCTTGAGCTGAGATACGTCGTGCTGATACTGGCCGACACCGATGGATTTCGGATCGATTTTCACCAGCTCGGCCAGCGGGTCCTGCAGACGGCGGGCGATGGACACTGCGCCACGGATCGACACGTCCAGATCCGGAAACTCCTTGGCGGCCAGTTCCGACGCCGAGTACACCGAAGCGCCGGCTTCGGAGACCATGACCTTGGTCATTTTCAGGCCTGGGTATTTTTTGATCAGCTCGGCAGCGAGCTTGTCGGTTTCGCGGCTGGCGGTGCCGTTGCCGATGGCGATCAGGTCGACCGAGTGCTTGGCGCAGAGCGCGGCCAGCACGGCGATGGTCTGATCCCATTGGTTTTTCGGGACGTGCGGGTAAACCGTGGCGTGATCCAGCAGCTTGCCGGTTGAATCGACCACCGCGACCTTGCAGCCGGTGCGCAGGCCCGGGTCCAGACCCAGCGTGGCGCGCGGGCCAGCCGGGGCAGCCAGCAACAGGTCGTGCAGATTGTGAGCGAAAACGTTGATCGCTTCGGTCTCGGCGCCGTCGCGCAACTCGCCGAGCAGGTCGGTTTCCAGGTGGGAGTACAGCTTGACCTTCCAGGTCCAGCGCACGACTTCGGCCAGCCATTTGTCTGCAGGACGATTCTGATTCTGCAGGCCGAAACGCTCGCTGATCATCATCTCGCACGGGTGCAGCGTGCCGGACAGCTCGTCGCCGACTTTCAATGCAGAGCTGAGAATGCCTTCGTTGCGACCGCGGAAAATCGCCAGGGCGCGGTGCGACGGCATGCTTTTCAGCGGCTCATCGTGTTCGAAGTAGTCGCGGAATTTCGCGCCTTCTTCTTCCTTGCCCGCCACGACGCGGGCACTGATCACAGCTTCCTGTTTGAGGAAGCTGCGCAGTTTTTCCAGCAGCGACGCGTCTTCGGCGAAGCGCTCCATAAGAATGTACTTGGCGCCTTCGAGCACGGCTTTGACGTCGGCGAAGCCTTTTTCGGCGTCGACGAAGCGTGCGGCTTCAGCGTCCGGCGTCAGGCTCGGGTCATTGAACAGGCCGTCGGCCAGCTCGCCCAGGCCCGCTTCCAGTGCGATCTGCCCTTTGGTGCGGCGCTTCTGTTTATAAGGCAGGTAAAGATCTTCGAGGCGGGTCTTGGTGTCGGCGAGTTTGATATCGCGTGCCAACTCCGGGGTCAGCTTGCCTTGCTCTTCGATGCTGGCAAGGATGGCCACGCGGCGCTCGTCCAGCTCGCGCAGGTAGCGCAGGCGCTCTTCCAGATGACGCAGTTGCGTGTCATCGAGGCTGCCAGTCACTTCTTTACGGTAGCGAGCGATGAAGGGCACGGTAGAGCCTTCATCCAGCAGCGCGACGGCCGCTTCGACCTGTTGCGGGCGGACACCGAGTTCCTCGGCGATGCGGCTGTTGATACTGTCCATAAAACCACCTGGCAAATGTGTGTGCAAAAATTCCAGCTGCGGGCGAACCGCCTTGAGCGAGTGTTGCCTGACCTTGAGGGCGGCGCATTATACCCAGTGAGTCCGGATTAGGGGATCAGCCGATCAGCAGTCGTATATTCGCCCTTTTGGCGTGCGGATTTTCGTTCGTAAAGCCGCGTGCGAGAGCGCCAGTGTCGATTCAGGAAAAATCTGCTAACAATGCACACGGTGCGCATCACAGCAGCTACGCCATAATGCGCGCCGAGATCAAAGGAGCATCCAATGAGCAGCACTGCACAAACGGCTGAAGGCGAGAAAATCCTCATCGTTGACGATGACCCGGGCCTGAGCAGCCTGTTAGAACGCTTTTTCAACAGCAAGGGCTATCGCGCCCGGGCTGTGGCCAACGTTGAGCAAATGGACCGTCTGCTGGCTCGCGAAGTGTTTCACCTCGTGGTGCTGGACCTGATGCTGCCCGGCGAAGATGGCCTTTCTGCCTGTCGCCGTCTACGTGCCGCGAACAATCAAGTGCCCATCATCATGCTGACCGCCAAGGGCGATGAGCTGAGCCGCATCAAGGGTCTTGAGCTGGGCGCCGACGATTACCTCGCCAAACCGTTCAACCCGGACGAGCTGATGGCTCGGGTCAAGGCCGTGCTGCGTCGCCAATCCACGCCGGTACCGGGCGCGCCTGCCAGCGAGGACGAAACCGTCACGTTTGGCGAGTACGAGTTGTCGCTTGCCACCCGCGAGCTGAAAAAGGGCGAAGAAGTCCACATGCTCACCACCGGCGAATTCGCGGTGCTCAAGGCGCTGGTCATGCACGCGCGCGAGCCACTGACCCGCGACAAGCTGATGAATCTGGCCCGTGGTCGCGAGTGGGACGCACTGGAACGCTCCATCGACGTGCAGATCTCCCGTCTGCGTCGCCTGATCGAAGTGGACGCCGCCAAACCGCGCTACATCCAGACCGTCTGGGGCGTGGGTTATGTATTCGTGCCGGACGGCACCGGCAAGCAGTAACCGCACGTTCGGCAGGTTGCTTGCCGAGCGCATCGCTCGCGCTCATACACCATCCAGCCACCTCAAAGCCTCTGAAAAGGGGTGTTGAGCTGGCTGGTTTTGTTGTCTGGTGCATCCGCGAACTATCGCGAGCCTGGCTCGCTTCTGCAAAGTGTGTAGCTGTTGTCATGAAAACACCGCTCTGGTTCCCGCAAAGCTTCTTCTCCCGCACATTGTGGCTGGTGCTCATCGTCGTGCTGTTTTCCAAGGCGCTGACGCTGGTCTACCTGCTGATGAACGAAGACGTGTTGGTCGACCGCCAATACAGCCATGGCGTCGCATTGACCCTGCGTGCCTACTGGGCGGCCGACGAGAGCGACCGGCAGACCATCGCCGATGCGGCGGGCCTTATCCGGGTAGTGGGCGGCGGGGTTCCTGAGGGTGAGCAGCACTGGCCTTATTCGGAAATCTATCAACGACAAATGCAGGCCGAACTCGGCGCCGACACCGAGGTGCGCTTGCGCGTCCACGCGCCTCCGGCCTTGTGGGTGCGCGCTCCAAGCCTGGGCGATGGCTGGCTGAAGGTGCCGCTGTATCCCCACCCCTTGCGTGGGCAGAAGATCTGGAGCGTGCTGGGCTGGTTCCTGGCGATCGGTTTGCTGTCCACCGCTTCTGCCTGGATTTTCGTCAGCCAGTTGAACCGGCCGCTCAAGCGGCTGGTGTTCGCCGCCCGACAACTGGGGCAGGGTCGCAGCGTGCGGCTGCCGGTCGGGGACACGCCGAGCGAAATGACCGAGGTGTACCGCGCTTTCAACCAGATGGCCGAGGACGTCGAACAGGCCGGACGCGAGCGTGAGTTGATGCTCGCGGGTGTTTCCCATGACCTGCGCACGCCTTTGACGAGGCTTCGCCTGTCACTGGAATTGATGCCCAGAGACAACGAGTTCATGGAGGGTATGGTGCGCGACATCGAGGACATGGACGCCATCCTCGATCAGTTTCTGGCCTTCATTCGCGATGGCCGCGACGAGGAGGTCGAAGAGGTCGATCTGGTCGACCTGATCCGCGAAGTGGTTGCGCCGTACAACAGCCCGAACGAACAGGTACGCACGCGTCTGGAATCCATTCCACCCTTCCCACTGCGTCGGGTCTCGATGAAGCGCTTGCTGAACAACCTGATTGGCAACGCCATGCATCACGCTGGCGACAATGTCGAGGTAGCGGCTTATGTTTCCGGCGACAGCGGGGCACCCTACGTAGTGCTGAGCGTGCTCGACCGAGGCACTGGCATCGATCCGTCGGAGCTGGAAGGCATCTTCAACCCCTTCACCCGCGGCGACCGCGCCCGTGGCGGCAAAGGCACCGGGCTGGGCCTGGCTATCGTCAAGCGAATCGCGGCCATGCACGGCGGCAACGTCGAGCTGCGCAACCGCTCGGGCGGCGGGCTGGAAGCGCGTGTGCGCTTGCCGTTGGGATTGATGTTGCCGAGGGATGCGGTTTGATCCGGCTGCGAATCTGAGGCAGCGCACCGCAGGCTTTACCCTGCCCCAGGTGCGCCAAAGGTATCAGCCCTTACCCTTCGTCCGCGTCATATGCGGGCCGCCGTTTTTCTCGATGTACTGAATGATCATCCCCGCCACATCCTTGCCGGTCGTGGTTTCGATGCCTTCCAGGCCTGGCGAGGAGTTCACTTCCATGACCAGCGGGCCATGATTGGACCGCAGGATGTCCACACCCGCGACGCTCAGGCCCATGACCTTGGCGGCGCGGATAGCGGTCATGCGCTCTTCGGGAGTGATCTTGATCAGGCTGGCGGTCCCGCCACGGTGCAAGTTGGAACGGAATTCGCCGGGCTTGGCCTGACGCATCATCGAGGCGATGACTTTATCGCCCACCACGAAGCAGCGAATGTCGGCGCCTCCAGCTTCCTTGATGTATTCCTGCACCATGATGTCTTGCTTGAGACCCATGAATGCTTCGATCACGGACTCTGCCGCTGTTGCGGTTTCGCATAGCACAACGCCAATTCCCTGGGTGCCTTCCAGCACCTTGATCACCAGCGGGGCGCCGTTGACCATCTGGATCAGGTCGGGAATGTCGTCGGGGGAGTGGGCGAAGCCGGTGACCGGCAGGCCGATGCCACGCCGGGAGAGCAGTTGCAGCGAGCGCAGTTTGTCCCGCGAGCGCGCGATGGCTACGGACTCGTTGAGCGGAAACACGCCCATCATTTCGAACTGGCGCAACACCGCGCAGCCATAAAAGGTAACGGAAGCGCCGATGCGCGGGATCACCGCATCAAAGCCTTCCAGGGGTTTGCCTCTATAGTGGATCTGCGGCTTATGACTGGCGATGTTCATGTAGGCGCGCAGGGTATCGATCACTACGACCTCATGGCCACGCGCAATGCCAGCTTCGACCAGACGACGAGTTGAATACAGACGCGGATTTCGCGAAAGCACAGCGATCTTCATGCAACACCTGTGGCAGAGGAATTGGAAGCCGGAAAAGTCGGCTTGTCCTGAACATACGTAATGCCCGGATTGACCACCAACTGGCCGTCAATCAGGGCTTTTGAACCCAACAGCAATCGATAACGCATGGCCTTGCGGCAGGCGAGGGTGAACTCTACCGGCCAGACCCGATCCCCTAACGCCAGTGTCGTGCGAATGACATAGCGCACCTGCGCCTGGCCGTTGGAGCTTTTGATGGTTTTCATCGCCACCAGTTGCGCTTCGCAACGGCGATGACGCAACTGCACGACGGTGCCCAAATGGGCGTTGAAGCGCACCCATTTTTCGCCGTCGCGTTCGAAGGGTTCGATTTCAGTGGCGTGCAGACTGGACGTGCTGGCGCCGGTGTCGATCTTCGCACGCAGGCCAGCCACCCCCAGATTGGGCAGCGCCACCCATTCGCGGAGGCCGATAACAGTGAGATGGTCGAATGTTTTCAAAGCGATTCCGTGCGTTTGCGCGTTCTGCCCACGATAGCTTGGCGGACACGAATGTGCATGCCCTCACCTGTGTGCGGAGGATTCTAACCAACGCTTGAGATTACTGCGTGCCTGGCGTTGCGTAGTACAGTTCTGACTACACGTAATTGAGGAATTCAGATGACACAAAAGTCAGACGAGGACGACAAAGTTCGTCTGGACAAGTGGCTGTGGGCGGCACGGTTTTTCAAAACCCGCGCCTTGGCCAAGGCGGCCATCGAAAGTGGCAAGGTGCACTGTCGGGGTGAACGCTGCAAGCCGGGCAAAGAGCCGCGCATTGGCGACACCTTTGAAATCCGCACCGGATTCGATGAGCGAACGGTGGTGGTTCAGGCGCTGTCGATCGTGCGTCGTGGTGCGCCAGAGGCTCAGTTGCTCTACAGCGAAACCCCTGAAAGCCTTGCCAAACGCGAGCAGGCCGCAGAGCTGCGCAAGGCCGGAAGCTTGGGGTTGACCACCGATGGCAAACCAACCAAGAAGCAGCGTCGGCAGCTGTTTCAGTTTCGCTCGGGAGACGACTGAAGTGACGTGCTGCCTCCCTGGGAGCAGCCCCTGATGTCGGCGGTTACGCCCGGGAGGTCGCACCGCCGGCAAGCCGAACTGCTGTATAAAAGAGGTCAGAGTCTCGCGCCGGGCTTCATGATGCTCAGGCAGCGCAGCAGCGGAAATTTGCCGAACAGGTTGAAAATGGGTGCGGTCGCCCGCATCAACAGGCTTGTAGCGTGGGCCACGAACGGCGTGTAGCAGCTCCAGCCCAGTGCGAGCAGGGCAATCATGACGCCACCGATGTAGTCGTCCTGGCCCCAGTGAGCCCCCGCAACCAGGCGCGGCATCATGAACAGGCAAGCCAGGCCCCAAATGACCACGCGCTGGCCAATGGTGCGGCTGTAAACCGTCATGAACATCGCCCAGATCAGCAGCACCGAGGCATGGTCACCCGGGAAGCTCTGGCTCGAACGGTCCTTGAGCTGCCATTTGTCTTCCAGAGTCGGGAATATTTCGCTGAGCTTGATTGCGTCAGGGATTACCATCGACGCGCTGTCGTGTTGCAGCGAGGTGTGATCGATGATTTTGGAAAAAACGGTGCGAATAATCAGCAGCAGGATCAGTGTCAGCACGAAGCCGATCAGCGCCGAACGGGTTTGTACCGCTTTGAATACCCAGTCGCCCTTGATAAGTAACATCAACAGAATCAGTCCGACCACGATGTCGAACGGGCGCATACTGGCAACCGTCCAGATCCACAGCCACACTGTGTTCTGCTCCAGCGGCCGATTCAGCAGGTGGAAAAACCACTCGTCGAATTGCGTAAAGGCGGCATGACCTGTAGGCCAGATCCACACCAGTAGCAGCGCCAGCGCTACCAGATTACACAGCAGGAATTTTTTGGCGTTCCACTTGGGTTGGAACAGCGCGGGATAGTCCATAAAATGCCCCCATCGGCATGACAATGCACCTGTTGGTGCTAAACCGCGTTTTATAAGCGGTCGTCATCACTTTGTCATCACTTCAGATACCAATTTCATATGCATGATTTCCCGGATAACGATTACACCCAGCGCTTCATGTTCGATGAGAGCGACGTTCGCGGCGAGTTAGCCTCGCTTGAGCGGAGTTACGCCGAAGTGCTGGCCAAGCACCCTTACCCTGAGCCGGTTGCCCAATTGTTGGGCGAGCTGCTTGCCGCTGCCGCGCTGCTGGTAGGCACGTTGAAGTTCGACGGCCTGCTGGTGCTGCAGGCGCGCTCCTCAGGACCAGTCTCCCTGTTGATGGTCGAATGCTCCAGCGAACGCGAACTGCGCGGTATCGCTCACTACGATGCAACCCGCATCGAGCCGGGCGCCACGCTCAAAGACCTGATGCCTGAGGGTGTCATGGTCATCAATATCGACCCTCGTCACGGCAAGCGCTATCAGAGCATCGTCGATCTCGAGGGCGAGACGCTTTCTCGCTGCCTGACGGATTACTTCGTGCAGTCCGAGCAATTGCCAACCGAGTTCTGGCTGTATGCAGACGGCAAGCGCGCTCGTGGATTCCTGCTTCAGCAGCTGCCACCCGAGCGTCTGAAGGATGAGGACGATCGCAAGGCAAGCTGGCAGCACGTGCGCGCGCTGGCGACCACACTGACCGCTGAAGAGCTGCTGAGCCTGGACAACGAAACCGTGTTGCATCGTCTGTTCCACGAAGACCCGGTGCGCCTGTTCGACATCCAGCCGCTGGTGTTCCGTTGCAGTTGCTCGCGCGAGCGCTCCGCCAATGCGCTGGTGAGCCTTGGCCTGGAAGATGCACAGCAATTGGTGGTCGAGCATAACGGTACGGTGGAGATCGACTGCCAGTTCTGCAACCAGCGCTATTTGTTCGACGCAACGGATGTAGCGCAGCTGTTCGCTGGCGGCGGCATCGACACCCCGTCCGATACCCGCCATTGATGTAGTGCGAGGACCGGGCTGAATGGTTTCCGCCCGGCCGGCTTGACTCTTCTTTATGTAGTTCTGACAGGAGGGCCCTACCTTTTTTGGGCTTTTCTGGCATAATCCGGCCACTTTTTAGCTGTAGTAGTGTGGGTTTTTCTACTACAAAACGTTTGGAGCACTCGGCCAGCGGGCCGACGGGGAATCTCATGACGCAAGCCAATAACGCCGTTTACACCGATCTCAGTGTCGACGAACTGGTTAAAGAAGCCCTCAAACGCGAAGAAGGCGTACTGTCCGATACCGGCGCACTCGTCGTCGAAACCGGCCACCGTACCGGTCGTTCGCCAGTTGACCGTTTCATCGTTGATGAGCCGAGCACCACGCAAGCCATTGCCTGGGGCCCGATCAACCGCAAATTCCCTGCCGACAAATTCGATGCCCTGTGGGCGCGTGTCGAAGCGTTCAACAACGCTCAGGAACACTTCGTTTCCCACGTGCACGTAGGCGCCGCGGCCGATCACTACCTGGCCGTAAAAATGACCACCCAGACTGCCTGGCAGAATCTGTTCGGTCGTTGCCTGTTCATCAATCCGGCCCAGTACAACCCCGCTGGCCGCGAAGAGTGGCAAGTACTGAACGTGGCCAACTTCGAGTGCGTGCCAGAGCGTGACGGCACCAACTCCGATGGCACCGTCATCATCAACTTCGCTCAGAAGAAAGTCCTGATCGCTGGCATGCGTTACGCCGGTGAGATGAAAAAAGCCATGTTCTCCGTGCAGAACTTCCTGCTGCCAGCGGCCGACGTGCTGCCAATGCACTGCGCCGCCAACATTGGTGAAGAAGGCGACGTGACCCTGTTCTTCGGTCTGTCCGGCACTGGCAAGACCACCCTGTCCGCCGACGAAAGCCGTTATCTGATCGGCGACGACGAGCACGGCTGGGGCGAAGGCGTGGTGTTCAATATCGAAGGCGGTTGCTATGCCAAGTGCATCGACCTGTCCGAGAAGAACGAGCCTGTCATCTGGAAAGCCATCAAGCATGGCGCCGTTCTGGAAAACGTGGTTCTGGATGCCAACAAGCACGCCGACTACGCCGACAGCAGCCTGACCCAGAACAGCCGCGCTGCGTACCCGCTGGAACACGTCGAGAAGCGTTCCGAGAAAAACCTGGGCGGCGAGCCAAACGCTGTGATCTTCCTGACCTGCGACCTGACCGGCGTTCTGCCGCCCGTGTCGATCCTCAGTGAAGAACAAGCGGCCTATCACTTCCTGTCGGGCTACACCGCGCTGGTCGGTTCGACCGAAATGGGCTCGGGCGCCGGCATCAAGTCGACGTTCTCCACCTGCTTCGGCGCACCGTTCTTCCCGCGTCCGGCTGGCGAATATGCGGAGCTGCTGATCAAGCGTATCCGCGGCTTCGGCTCGAAGGTGTATCTGGTCAACACCGGCTGGACCGGCGGGGGCTACGGCGTCGGCAAGCGCTTCAATATCCCGACCACCCGTGGCGTCATTGCCGCCATCCAGAGCGGTGCGTTGATCGGTGCAGAAACCGAGCACCTGGACACCGTCAACCTGGACGTGCCGAAGTCCGTCCCAGGCGTCGACACCGCACTGCTCAACCCACGCAACACCTGGGCTGACAAAGCAGCCTACGACGAAGCGGCCAAAGCCCTGGCCGGCCTGTTCATCGAGAACTTCAAGAAGTTCGACGTGAGCGACGCGATCAAGGCAGCGGGTCCGAAGTTGTAAGATCGGGTTCTGCTGAATAAAAACCGCCCTTTGAGGCGGTTTTTTTATGCTTTTCGCTCACGTGAGAGTAGTCGCGGATCAGTCATTCAAGTGAGCTCAGGCACGCTGTCGTAAGTATGGATCGCGCAGGGCGGGTGATTGAGGCCGAAGCGCCTCCAGCTCCGCAGTCATCCATCGCCGAAGTTCGATGGCGTGATGGAGCATCGCCAACGTCAGAGGGATTTCGCCACGCCTGTCTTTACCGCGACGCCACTTCATCAAGTCATACCCTTCGGGTTTGAAATACCGATAGGCGTCGTAATCGACAAAATCGATGGAGAACGTCTCGGCGAGTTCTGCCATCAATTCCGCAGCATCGTCCCCATCACATCCCAAGTCGTGATTGATCGACGTATTCAGATTGAGTTTTTCGAGGTCGAACGCACCCAGATGCTGACTCAGTAAAGCCAGCAATTCCTGCATGCGGCTGTCGTCAGGAAGTGGGGAAACTTTACTCGTCGTCAAAAGACTCGGTCCTCGGGCTCAACTACAGCGTTGTACTTACGCAGGGTTTTTACCGCAACTGTCGTCAGTTCAAAGGCAGTGTAGGCCCAGCCAAAAACGGGAATGGCTCTACCGATTACGGCACCTGCCTTGCTGGTCATTCTGATGCTGGGAGGGAAGAAGCCTGTAAGGGTTGGAACTCGGAAGGGAAGTCGTCGCTTGCGACTGAGTCGGCGGGCGAGCCGCGACGCAATGGAGGTGCGAGGTATGGCCCCGCCGGGCTTGGCGCGGGTCGGCACGATGTTCGCGCCGCTGACAATCCCTACAGCAGCAGCGATGTCGGTGATACCAAACTCTTCCATCAATGTTTCTGTTGCGATCAGCCACCAGAGTTGGTCGGCTTCAAGTCCGCAATCGCCTTCGAAGCAATAGGTTCGAGTCATTGTTCCAGCCTGTAGAGATCAGGCTGGAAATGCTATTGCAGAACATTTCTGTAACGTTGTAGGGCTTATCCGTGATGGATGTCTGATGTTTCTGAATTGCAGGATGGGGACATGACCGATGCGCTACTCACCCCGCCTTACCCATCACCGGGAAAATCCTGCGTGATATCAAAGCTGCCCTTCGCCACGAGGCTCTTGGCGTCGCACAATTTTGCGTCGAAGCCGGGATGGCGCTCGCCGTGCTCGGCAGCATAGGCTGCGGCTTCTCGGGTGCATTCGTCGGAGGGTTGTTCGGGAGAAAGGGCAGCATTGAACTGGAAGGTGCCCACCAAGCGGTAGCGCTCCAATAGCTTGTTGCCGGACGCTAGTTTCTCGATTTTGCTGAAGTCGAGTTTGACGTTGCTGTTGGCTCCCGACTTATCCGCGTCGAAATACTGGTAATACGAGCCCGTATCGTAGGAGGCGCTGTTCTCGTCGTGGGCGACTTCCACACGACCGCCCTGGAACATGATCGCCTGTTTTTCCTGGTCAGGATTGTCGAAGGAAAAGCCGAGGATCGGGCCGATGCTGACTTCGTTTCGGTCGCCTTCCTGCTCTTGGTCTGCACTGAGTGTCAGCCAGTTTGAGCCAGGGAGTTTTCCGGGAAGAAACCCAACGCCGACTGCATCCCCTTTCGCTTCGTAATGCAGGTTCAGGGCGCCGCTGACATCCACCGTCATGGACTTCGACAGCCCTCGCGTATCAGCCGACGCACTGCTGGCTTTTTCGGGATTCTTGTCCCCGCAGCCGGCCAGGGTGGCAGTCAATGTAATGAGCAAAAGCGGAAGGTAGTGCGTGCGGGTCATGACAGGTTCCTGAAGTGATCGGCATGAAAGCCTCTGCTTGGCGCAAGGTATGACCATCAAAATATAGATTTGTCGAATGCCGCAGGCAATTCCATGCCCGTCGTTTCACGGCCGATAACTGCGCGCCGCCTCGCAGTACTGCTCTTGCGCCAGCTTGTTCTTCTCGTCCTTGTCCTTGGCGAGGCGTTTGCTCCAGTCGCTGCACATGTCTTTGAAAAAGGGTTCAGCGGCGCGGCGGCATTCGCGGTATTCGACGCTGTCGGCCTTGAAGTTCATGCACACGCTGCTGTTTTCGATGTGGTTGTTGTAGATGCGATAGCGGGCTTCGTAGCGGTTGCGGCCGTCGATTTCGCGGATGAACACGCCTGCCACGTCATAGTGCCTTCCGGTATCGGCTTTAGGCGTGGCGGCTGCGGATTTGTACTGCGCCATGTAGCGATCCGAGACCATGCCCTGCGGGCGAGGGGCGTTGTAGTCGGTGGGTTGGGCGTCGCCAAAGCGGCAGTTGATAACGTCCCGATCAATCACGTTGCCGTCTTTGAGGCAGTCGTTCAGCGGTTTGCTGGCAGCCTGTTGAGTCGTGTCGAGTTTGGGTGCGACGTAGACGACCTGCTCGATGGTGCGGACTTCGGGCACCGCTGGTGCGGGAGCGGGTTCATCGATGATTTCAACTTCCTGCACTGGAATGACTGAAACCTGAGCCGGTTTTTGCGTGTGAAACATCTGAATGATGAGGTAGACAATCGTGACGAGCAAAGCCAGACAGATGATCACACTGCTGAGAGGCCAGGTCTTTTTGGTCTGTACGACTTTTCGTTTGGCAGGATGCGAGCCCAGTACGACATCGAACTGGTCCGGTGCCAGACGTTGCATGACGATCAGCCCGTCGTCCTCGGGTGGCTGAGTGGATTTCATTGCCTCTCCTTGGCAGATCGCGGGCTGGCGGGCTTTTGGGTGCCTGCGCGAACGGGCGATCGGTTGTGTGAGTAAATATTGCGGCGAGGGTAAACGGCGCAATGTTGTTTTGCTAGTAGCAGGTCGAGATGTTGTATCGAGTTTGTATCCTGCCTGGCATTTTTGTAACGCCCCAGGCGTATCGCTCGCGTGCCGGTCGGGTTAAGGTCGGCCCCCTCACGATGGTCCACGGAGTGGATGCACATGCATCAAACCCTCGAGCAGGTCTTCGGTTATCGGCAATTTCGTCCTGGGCAAGAGGCTGCCATCAGCGCGGTTTTGGCCGGTCGCTCGGCGGCGGCGATCTTCCCGACAGGCTCCGGCAAGTCGCTGTGCTATCAGTTGCCGGCCTTGCTGTTGCCGCACCTGACGCTCGTCGTCTCTCCACTGCTGGCGCTGATTCAGGACCAACTGGCGTTTCTGCAGCGCCATGGGATTTCGGCGGGCAGTATCGATTCGGCGCAGAGCCGTGACGAGGCGTCCGATGTGATGGGCCGCGCCCGCTCGGGCGAGCTGAAAATTCTGATGATTTCGGTGGAGCGTCTGAAGAACGAGCGCTTTCGGCATTTCATCTCGCAGGTGCCGATTTCGCTGCTGGTGGTGGACGAGGCGCACTGTATTTCCGAGTGGGGGCATAACTTCCGGCCTGATTACCTCAAGCTGCCTGACTACCAGCGCGAGTTCAACATCCCGCAGACGTTGCTGCTGACGGCCACGGCGACGCCGCAGGTCATCACCGACATGCAGACGAAGTTCGCCATCGCCCCCGATGATGTGGTGACGACCGGGTTTTACCGGCCCAACCTCACGCTGTCGGTCGAACCCACGCCAGGGCGGGACAAGCGTCGACGTCTGGTGCAATGGCTGGGCGAGCGCGCCGGTGAGCCAAGCATCGTCTACGTCACGCTGCAGAAGACCGCCGAGTTCGTTGCAGGGCATCTCGCGCAGAACGGCATTCCCGCGCAGGCCTATCACGCCGGTTTGGCCCACGATACCCGTGAGTCGATTCAGCGCCAGTTCATGGACGGTCGTCTGAATTGCATTGTCGCGACCATCGCGTTCGGCATGGGCATCGACAAGAGCGATATTCGCAATGTCGTGCATTTCGATCTGCCCAAATCCATCGAGAACTACAGTCAGGAAATCGGCCGGGCAGGGCGCGATGGAGCGGTTTCCCAGTGTCTGGTGCTGGCCAATCGCGACAGCCTCAATGTGCTGGAGAACTTCGTGTATGGCGACACACCTGAGCGCGAAGGGATTCGTCGTGTGCTGGACGACGTGCTGAGCGCGCGCAGCGACGGCCAGTGGGAGTTCTTGCTGACGCCGCTTTCCGACATGAGCAATATCCGCCAGCTGCCACTCAAGACGCTACTGGTGCAACTGGAGTTACGCGGCATCATCGCGCCTCGCTACTCGTACTTTGCCGAGTACCGCTTCAAGTACCTGATTGAGCCTCAAGCCCTCGTGCAGCATTTTCAGGGAGAGCGGCAACAGTTCGTTCAGGCGTTGGTCGAGACGTCCAGCCGGGCGCGCACCTGGGCCACCGTGAACTTTGACGCGATGTATCAGCAATACCAGGCTGAGCGTTCTCGTGTGGTGGCGGCGCTGGATTTCTTTCAGGAAAAGGGCTGGATCACGCTTGAGAGCAAGCAGATGACCGAGGTCTACAGCCTGCTGGTGACGGATTTCAGTGCGCAGGCGCTGAGCGAGGAGCTATACGATTACTTCGTGCAGCACGAAACTACTGAGGTGGCGCGTATTCACGCGATGCTCGATTTATTTGCCAGTGAGCAATGCCTGAGTCATCGATTGGCGCAGTATTTCGGTGATGATCGGGCGCCTGAGCGCTGCGGGCATTGTTCGGTGTGCGCGGGGCGCGTGGCCGTGTTGCCCGAGCCGCCGGCGCTGACGCCGCTTGATCAGCAGGATTTCGACGGTCTGTGCAGTGCGTTCATTGGCAAGCATGTTGAGGCGCAGGGCGATCCGCCGAGCGCTGAGTGCCTGACCCGGTTCTTGTGCGGGATCAGCGTGCCATTGTTCACCAGGGTCAAGGCTCGGGCGACCGTCGGGTTTGCGACGTTGGAGGATTATCCTTATGCGGCGGTGCGCGCCTGGATTCAGGGTCACCACCAGTAGCGACGGCAGATGCCGGCTACTGTGGGAGCAAATTGATTCGCAATTGCGGCGGGCGCAGCAAACGTTATCTGTGCCTGACGCAACGCATCACGAATGAGTTTGCTCCCACAGGTTTTGTGGGTGTCCCCAACAATCGTATTGTCAGCTCCAGGATCAGCCCCCCATCGAGGATGAAGCATGAGCGAAACTCCGCAACGCGCCCACTACCGCCACTTCCAGCCCATCACCACACGCTGGCACGACAACGATATTTACGGCCACGTGAATAACGTCACTTACTACAGCTTCTTCGACAGCGCCGTAAACAGCTACCTGATCGAGCGGGGCGGGCTGGATATTCACGACGGGGAAGTGGTCGGGTTTGTGGTGAGTTCTTCGTGCGACTACTTTGCGTCGATTGCCTATCCCGACCTGATCGAGATCGGTCTGCGGGTCGGCAAGCTGGGCAACAGCTCGGTGCAGTACGAGTTGGCGGTGTTCAAGGCGGGGGAGGATGAGGCGTGCGCGGCGGGGCGCTTCGTGCACGTGTTCGTGGATCGGGCGTCGAATCAGCCAGTGCCGATTCCTGCGCAGTTGCGTGAGGCGATGGAACGGTTGGTGGCCTGAAACGACAACCGGCCGCGTAAGGCGGCCGGTGTTTGGGTGACACAGTTGCTCTGGCGCTTAACGATGGCGCCAGCCGCGATGGTGGCCGCGGTCGTGGTGACGAGGGCCGCGACCGTGATGGTAGTCGCGACGGTCGCCACGATAGCCACGGCGGCTGTCGTCACGGCGGCTCTCTTCGCCCATGTAGTTGCCGAGTGCGCCACCGGCGCCACCGCCAGCTGCGGCGCCGATCAGGCTGCCGGTGCTGCCACCGACACTGCGGCCGATGACGTTGCCGCCTGCAGCGCCAAGACCACCGCCAATCGCGGCTTCGGTGCGGTTGTGGCGGTTGGCGCCCACTGCGCCACCGGCCGCGCCGCCCAGGCCTGCGCCAATCGCAGAACCGGTACTGCCGCCGATCTGCTGGCCGACGACCGAACCCAGTACCCCACCCAATGCGCCACCCACACCGGCGTTCAGGTTATCGCCTGCTGAGGCAAACCCGGTGGCCAGCGAGAGGGACAACAACAGAATCGAGGAATAATTCATGTATGGATGCTCGTAGGGATGACGACGCGATCCTGCAATCATGAAGAAAATGTCACAATCGAAATCCGACGAATAGCACGACTTGTATACAAAGCCCTAAGTGATTGTTTTATCAGGGGAACTTAACCCGATTCTGCCAGTCATACACTACTTCACACAGGCCCGAATCACGCGATTCGGGCCTTTTTTATGGCCGGTCATTTAATGAGTGCATGCACATAGAGAGCCCTGTGGGAGCGGATCTATCCGCGAGGCGTACTTACAGTCGACCTATTTCAGTCGTTTGTTGTGGCCTCTCGCGAATGAATTCGCTCCTACAGGGAGTATCGCGGCGTTTGTTAAATAATCCGCGCAACCTCGGCATGCCGCTCCAGCTTGATGGCCACGAACTTGGACGTTGGTGTGTGGCTGCCGTCGCCGATGCTTTCCAGCGGCACCAGCGGGTTCACCTCAGGGTAGTAAGCGGCGGCCTGGCCGGCAGGGATGTCGAATGGCAGCAGCGTAAAGCCCTTCACGCGACGCACGACGTCATCGCCCCAGATCGACACGATGTCGGCTTTCTGCCCCGGCACGAAGCCCAGGCGCACGATGTCGGCCTCATTGAGGAACATCACGTCGCGCTGGCCTTTGACGCCGCGATAACGGTCGTCCAGACCATAGATCGTGGTGTTGTACTGATCGTGTGAGCGCATTGACTGCATGATCAGGTCCGGCACGATGCCGGTGCCGCGAATGCTCTCGTGAATCAGGTCCTGTGGCAGCAGGTTCGACTTGAAGTTGGCGCGGGCAGTTGGCGTGTTCCACTTGCGCGCACCGGCGGTGCTGCCCAGATAGAAGCCGCCCGGGTTTTTGATCTTCTCGTTGAAGTGCTTGAACGCCGGAATGGTATCGGCGATCAGGTCGCGAATTCGGCTGTAATCTTCCACCAGCCACAGCCAGTCCACGGGCCGCTTGCCCACAGTGGCGTTGGCGATGCCGGCCAGAATCGCAGGCTCGGAGCGCATGTGGCGCGACAGCGGTTTCAGCTGGCCGTTGGAGGCATGGACCATACTGAACGAGTCTTCCACGGTGACCGCTTGCGGGCCTTCGGCCTGTATGTCGATGTCGGTGCGGCCGAAGCACGGCAGGATCAGTGCTTCCTTGCCGTGGGCCAGGTGGCTGCGGTTGAGCTTGGTGCTGATCTGCACGGTCAGGTCGCAATTGCGCAAGGCTTCGAAGGTGCGGCTGCTGTCCGGCGTTGCCTGGGCAAAGTTACCGCCCAGGGCGATAAAGACTTTAGAGCGGCCCTCGAGCATCGCGTGGATCGCTTCGACCACGTTGTGGCCGTTTTCACGAGGCACTTTGAATTGAAAGCGCTTTTCCAGAGCATCAAGGAAGAACGCCGGTGGACGCTCGTTGATGCCCATGGTGCGGTCGCCTTGCACGTTACTGTGGCCTCGCACCGGACACAGGCCGGCGCCTGGCTTGCCGATATTGCCTCGCAGCAGCATCAGGTTGGCGACTTCCTGAATGGTCGGCACCGAATGACGATGCTGGGTGATGCCCATCGCCCAGCACATGATCACGTTGTTGGCGCGGGCGTACATGCGGGCAGACAGCTCGATGTCTTCAAGGGTCAACCCCGATTGCTCGACAATGAAGTCCCACGAGGTCTCGTCGACTTTGGCCAGGTAGTCCAGCACGCCGTGGGTGTGCTCGTTGATGAAGGCGTGGTCGAACACGGCGGGCTCGCCCTTGGCCTGAGCTTCGCGCTCCCATTGCAGCAGGAATTTGGCCATGCCGCGCAGCATGGCCATGTCGCCGCCTAACGCCGGACGGAAAAACGCCGTGTTGGTCGGCTCGGAGCCATTGGTGAGCATTTCCAGCGCATGTTGCGGGTGCTGGAAGCGCTCCAGGCCACGCTCCTTGAGCGGGTTGACGCTGATCACCTGGGCGCCGCGCTGAACGGCTTCACGCAGGGGTTCGAGCATGCGCGGGTGGTTGGTGCCGGGGTTCTGGCCCAGCACGAAAATCGCGTCGGCGTGCTCGAAGTCATCGAACGTCACGGTGCCTTTACCGACGCCCACGCTTTGCGAGAGCGCAACGCCACTGGCTTCGTGGCACATGTTCGAGCAGTCAGGGAAGTTGTTGGTGCCGTAGGCGCGCACGAACAGCTGATACAGGTACGCCGCTTCGTTGCTGGCGCGGCCCGAGGTATAGAACTCGGCCATGTTCGGGCTTGGCAGGTTGTTCAGGTGCTTGGCGATCAGGGCAAAGGCGTCGTCCCAGGCGATCGGCTTGTAGCGGTCAGTCTCTGCGTCGTAGACCATGGGCTCGGTCAGGCGGCCCTGATATTCCAGCCAGTAGTCGCTCTGCTCCAGCAGCGAGCTGACGCTGTAACGGGCGAAGAAGGACGGATCAACGCGGCGCTTGGTGGCTTCCCAGTTGACCGCTTTGGCGCCGTTTTCGCAGAACTTGACCATGCCGCTTTCCGGCGAGTCGCCCCAGGCGCAACCTGGGCAGTCGAAGCCGCCGTTCTGGTTGGTCTTGAGCATCATGCGCAGGTTTTTCAGCGCGTTGTCGCTGGTCAGCCAGGCTTTGCTCACGCTGATCAGGGCGCCCCATCCACCGGCTGGACCTTTATAGGGTTTGTAACGCGCAACGGGGGTTTTGTCGGCTTGTCTGTGCATGCTCACGCTTGACTCTCCAAAGCAGGGCTGTAGACCCTGGGGGCGCTGTGTTTGGGCAGATGAATGAGGTTGAGGTTGTGCCGGCGTGCCCATTGCAGCGCCAGGCCCGTGGGCGAGGACAGGCTGACAAGGGTCTGAATCCCGGCACGCAGGACTTTCTGAATCAGTTCAAGACTGCAGCGGCTGGTGACGATCGCAAGGCCGCCCGTGGTCGGGATGTCCTGCCGGATCAGCGCGCCGATCAGCTTGTCGAGGGCGTTGTGCCGACCGATGTCTTCGCGGCCCAGCAGCAGTTCGCCCTGATCATTCATGAACATCGCTGCATGTACGGCGCCGCAGTGCTGGCCGAGCGGCTGGAATTCGTCCAGGCGCTCGCGCAGGCCTTTGAGCCATTCGACAGGCGGCAATGGTGCGCCGGGCAGCACGTTGAGTTCGGGCAATGCCTGTTCCACCGCTTCGACGCCACACAAGCCGCAGCCGCTGGTACCCGCCAGCTGACGGCGCTGGGTCTTGAGGTTCCAGAAGGCACGACTGGCGATTTCCACTTCGGCGGTTTGCGCAGAGCCGCAGCCGCCCAGCTTGATGTCGTAGATCTCGTCCGGGGATTCAATGATGCCGCTGCCAATGCTGAAACCGACGATGAAGTCTTCCAGATCAGTGGGCGTGACCAGCATCACGGCCTGGCTGATGCCGTTATAGGCAATGGCCAGCGCCACCTCTTCGGCGAGCACGTTGGGGTGCGAGGCGTCCAGGTCGAGATTCGAGTAGCTGTATGACTGGCTTGCGGCAGGCGCGGGCAGTGAGTTTGCGGGCGCCGTGCCCTCCGTGTGCTGGGTTGGCATCGGGACGTACCGGCAGAATATTCAGGCCTTAAGCCTATGCCTCCGACCGAATGCCGTCTAATCGCTAGTACTGATGCTGTGATAGATGACGTCGATCAAGACGCCGTGATCATTTTCTGATACAGCCCGAAGCTCGCCTCAGCCAGCGCAGAACGAGGTGCCGAACGACGCATGATCAGCCCCAGACGGGCCAGGGTCTGGGCCTGTTCGATGGGTTGCAGGCGCAGGTGTTTGGTCAGGGTTTCCAAGCCGCCATCGAGCGGCATGATCGCGCAGCAGAAGCCACCCTGAACGGCCTGCATGAGCTGATGCACGGCGTCGGTCTGGATCATCGGTTGGGGTTCCAGGCCGCGGCTGTGGAAGTTGTGATCGATGGACTGACGAAAGTGCATGCCGCTGGTCAGCATGCCCAAGGGCAGTTCGATCAGGCTCTCCCAGCTGAGCGGCTCCTCGCCAAAGCTGAAATGGCGTTGGTCGTACATCAGGCCCATGCGGGTTTCAGCCAGTTCCAGCGAGTCGAAACGATCAGTGTCCAGTCGCTCCAGATAGGACACGCCCAAATCCAGCCGATTGCTCGCCAGTTGATCGAGGATCTGCTCGGAGCTGAGCGATGACAGCTCAAAGCGCATGTTCGGGTGAATGCTGTGCAGGCGTTGCAGCAGCGGCAGCGGGTCGAAGTTCGACAGCGGCACTACGCCCAGTCTCAGCGTACCGACCAGATGCCCGCGACAGGCAGCGGCTTCGGCCTGCAATCCGTCGTAGGCCGCCAGCACCGTGCGCGCCCAGGCCAGCACACGTTCGCCTGGCGCGGTGAAACCTTCAAAGCGCTGGCCGCGGTTGACCAGTGGCAAATCCAGCTCTTCCTCGAGGCTGCGCAGGCGCATGGACAGCGTGGGTTGGGTGATATGGCACCGCGCAGCGGCCTGCCCGAAATGACGGGTTTCGTCGAGGGCGATCAGGAATTTCAGCTGTTTGATGTCCATTGTCACTCCGCAAGGCGCTGGGCTGGCTCGGGGATTCTAACGCGGCAGGATGTCGCATGGGGTGATGATTGGCCGTGTAGCAATCAGGTCGACACCTGGGCACTTTTGTGGAGTGAGCTTGCTCACGAAGACAGCGTTTCAGCCGCAGGAAGTTCAGCGGATGGACGGGCCGCTTCGAGATAAAGCTCACTCCCACAGGGACCTGTGTCTGGCTGGGAGGAGATCAAATCCCCTTGATCAACTCTCGATAATCGGCAACCGCCTCGAACTCTTCAGTGTCCTTCGGCCCTTTGCGGCTGTCCGGTTCGCGCACCGCCAGCAGATGCTTTACGCCGTAACGCCCGGCGCTGCGCAGGATCGGCAGGGTGTCGTCGATGAACAGACTGCGCGTCGGGTCGAAATCGATATCGGCGTGCAGGGCGTCCCAGAACTGCGGGTTTTCTTTGGGGAAACCGTAGTCGTGGGAACTGATCAGCCGCTCGAAATACGGCGCCAGTTGCAGGCGTTCCATCTTCAGCGACAGCGAGTCGCGATGGGCGTTGGTGATCATGATCACCCGCTTGGCCGCCTGTTTGATGGCCGACAGAAACAGCTCGGCGTCGGGTCGCAAGGCGATCAGGTGGGCGATTTCGACTTTCAGGTCTTTGACAGGAAGCTTCAGCTCGGCGCTCCAGAAGTCGGTGCAGTACCAGTTCAGGGTCCCGGCGTTCTTCTCGAACAGTGGCATCAGCTCCATCTGAGCCATCGCCAGGCTGACGCCGTGCAGCTCTGCATAGCGCTTGGGGAGGTGTTCGAGCCAGAAATGATTGTCGAAGTGCAGGTCGAGCAGCGTCCCGTCCATATCCAGCAGGACGGTGTCGATATCGTGCCAGGGCAAAGAAGGCATACAGGTCTCTCGGCGTTGAATAAGTCGCGGTGGCGTTGCGACACAGACATTCAGAAAAGCCAAGGTATAGTACCCCGTCTACGCCAAGGAGCTCGTCATGCGCCAGAAACCCACCGTACTTGCCCGCGAAATCGTCGCGAGCAGCCGTCTGTTCCGCGTCGAGCAAGTGCAGTTGCGCTTCTCCAACGGTGTCGAACGCGTTTATGAGCGTCTGGTCGGACGCGGCAACGGATACGGCGCGGTGATGATCGTGGCGATGCTCGACGCGGACCACGCCGTGCTGGTGGAAGAGTATTGCGGCGGCACCGATGAATACGAGCTGTCCTTGCCCAAGGGCCTGGTCGAGCCGGGCGAAGATGTTTTGGCCGCTGCCAATCGCGAGCTCAAGGAAGAAGCCGGATTTGGCGCGCGCAATCTGGAGCATCTGACCGAGTTGTCGTTGTCGCCGGGCTACATGAGCCAGAAGATTCAGGTGGTATTGGCCACCGACCTGTACGAAGAGCGTCTGGAGGGCGATGAGCCTGAGCCGATGCGCGTCGACAAGGTCAACCTGCGCGAACTCGCGAACCTGGCGCAACACCCGCAATTCTCCGAAGGTCGCGCCCTGGCAGCGTTGTACCTGGCGCGAGACCTGCTGACCCAGCGCGGAGCGTTCCAGCCATGACCGACGTGTTCGCTGATCTGCCTCATCCATTGCTGGCGCCGGTCATCGACCTGTGTCGTCGCGCCGGTGAAGTGATTTTGCCGTTCTGGCGTTCCGGCGTGGAAGTGACGGCCAAGTCCGATGACTCGCCTGTCACAGCCGCCGATATTGCCGCTCACGAGCTGTTGGTTGCGGGTTTGAAAGCGCTGGACCCGAGCATTCACATCCTCTCCGAAGAAGACGCCAATATCCCGCTGAGCGAGCGCAGTCAGTGGCAGCGCTGGTGGCTGGTTGACCCGCTGGATGGCACCAAGGAGTTCATCGCTGGCAGCGAGGAGTTCACGGTCAACGTCGCGTTGATCGAGAACGGGCGCGTCGTGTTTGGCGTGGTGTCGATGCCGACCAATGATCGCTGTTATTTCGGCGGTACGGGCCTTGGCGCCTGGCGCAGTGATGGGGTCGATCATATCAAGCCGATCAGCGTGCGCAATCAACCGTCTGCAGGCGATGCATTCACGGTGGTCGCCAGCCGTCGTCATTCCAGCCCCGAGCAGGAAAAACTGCTGACAGGGTTGTCTGCGGTGGTGGGGGAATTGAAGCTGACCACCATTGGCAGCTCGCTGAAGTTCTGTCTGTTGGCGGAGGGGGCGGCGGATTGCTACCCGCGTCTGGCGCCGACCTCGCAGTGGGATACCGCAGCGGCCCAAGGGGTGCTGGAAGGGGCCG
This sequence comes from Pseudomonas sp. GW821-FHT02A11, assembly GCF_059421985.1. NCBI lineage: Bacteria > Pseudomonadati > Pseudomonadota > Gammaproteobacteria > Pseudomonadales > Pseudomonadaceae > Pseudomonas > Pseudomonas sp. GW821-FHT02A11. The sequence goes on along the minus strand of NZ_JBWKWB010000006.1, from coordinate 28,903 downwards.
GGGGCGTGGTGCTGGACCTGGCGGGCGGAACCTTCGATTACCCGGCGCGAGAGTCGCTGCTCAACCCGTTCTTCCTGGCGTTACCCGGTGAAGTTCAATGGCGTAAAGCGTTCATCGAACTTGCCAGCGCCATTCGGTCGCGTTGCTGATTTACCTGTCCGTCAGGGATTGCAGTCGCGTCGCACGGTTTCTCCATAACCAACGTCGGGACGACCAGGTTCGACATTCCATTCCGACTTATTGGGAAACTCTGCCAAGTGGCAAATGATTTGATCGCGTACGCCGCGGGTGTTGTTGCCTTCCAACCAATGGGGGTCGCCGGAGTGATCTCTGATCACTGCATCGATTACCAGGCCGGTGGATGAGGTCGCGCCCTTAAGGCCGCGGGTGCAACTGGTAGGCGTCAGGCTCAGGGACCATAAGCCAGGACCTGTGTCGAATCGCCAAATGGCGGATTGGAAATAACTCCTACAGGCAGGGACGGTGAAATCCGCTAATGGTTTTATTGGTGCGTCGGTCCTTATTGAGTGATCGCAACCGGAGATCGTGCTGGCCAGGACAATTGTGGAAAAAATCAAAAACCCTGTCTGAACGCTCATCGCATTTTTCCTTCCGTGGTGTAGTTCCATCGACTCCCTGTATTGACTGAAGAATAGTTATGGGCATTCAGCGAATTAGATATTTTCGCGATAGTCATTATCGCCATTGCTTCAGCGATGTAGCACGTACTGTCCTACAAACGTCACTGCCGAGGCCTCTGAATCCTCGACTACGATTCGCGTGTCCAACGCCAGTCGCGTCCTCCCGTAGCGTTGGTACATTTTCACGAACTTGTCCCAGGCCGCCTCGTCCGGCGCATCGCAGATCGCCACGGCGTCGCATTTGACAGGCAGCGGATAGCTGATCTGGCCCTCCTGAATCACGATGTGGCCGTCGTCGATTCCCGCTTCTTTCAAACGCAGATACAGCCAGCCCCAGCCCGCCAGTACTGCGCCGCAATACAGACTGCCGCCGAACAGCGTGCTCTTGTGGTTGATGTTCTGCGCCAACGGCAGATGCAGGCGCAGCTGGTGGTTGTGCCAGCTGATGACTTTCACGCCCATGTCGCGAGTCAAGGGGATGTCCTGGTGCAGAACGTTTTCGAGAGTTTGGGCTATCGAACCTGGATCACTCGTTGTCATCGGAACCGCCGCCACTGAAATTCAGACCATGTTTGCGCAGTTTGTCGTGCAATGTTTTGCGCGGCACGCCGAGGGCTTCGGCCAGGCTGCGCACCGAGCTGTGAGGGCGAGTCAATTCGGCTGCGATGAGGGCGCGCTCGAACGCTTCGACCTGCTCGCTAAGCCCGCCGGTCGAGGCCGGCATGTTGTGCGGCGCTGCGCCTTCGAGCTCCAGTTCCAGACCCAGGGCGAAACGCTCGGCAGCGTTTTGCAGTTCACGTACGTTGCCCGGCCAGCTGTGGCGCAGCAGCATCGCCCGATGACCCGGCTGCAGCTCGTGACGTGGCAAACCATGGCGCAGGCTGGCGGCATCGGCGAAATGCTGGAACAGCACCAGTGCGTCTTCTCCCCGCTCGCGCAGGGGCGGAATGCGCAGCGGTGCGACGTTCAGGCGATAGTACAAGTCCGCGCGAAAGCGACCCTGATCGGCGGCGTGGCGCAGGTCCTCCTTGGTCGCGGCGACGATGCGGATATCCAGCGGGATCTGCTGATTGCCGCCCAGCCGTTCGACCACGCGCTCCTGCAACAGACGCAACAGCTTGACCTGCACGTCCATGCTCATGCTTTCGATTTCGTCGAGAAACAACGTACCGCCGTTGGCGAATTCGAACTTGCCGATGCGGCGTTTTTGCGCGCCGGTAAAGGCGCCAGGCTCATGGCCGAACAGCTCGCTCTCGACCACTGATTCGGCCAGCGCACCTGCGTTGATCGCCACGAACGGGCCGTTGCGGCGGGTGGACAGATCGTGCAGCGCACGGGCCACGACTTCTTTGCCCGCGCCGGTTTCGCCGAGAATCAGCACGTCGGCCTTGGTTGCCGCCAGCGCGCCAATCTGATCGCGCAGGCGCTGCATGTGTGGCGAGAGCCCCACCAGACGCGCGCTCAATTGCTGGCGATCACTCAGTTCCAGGCGCAGGCTGCGGTTGTCCAGCACCAGTCGGCGCAAGGCCAGGGCGCGGCGCACACTGTCGAGCAGGGCGTCGCTGGCAAAGGGTTTTTCCAGAAAATCATAGGCCCCGGCGCGCATGGCCTGCACCGCCAGCGGCACGTCGCCGTGGCCGGTGATCAGCAGCACCGGCAGTTCCGGGTCCTGGGCGTGAAGCTGATTCAACAGCTCAAGGCCGTCGATGCCTGGCATGCGGATATCGCTGACGATGACGCCCGGCCAGTCGCGCTCCAGGCGCGCTTGCAGGCCTTTGGCGTCGCTCAGTGGCAGGATTTTCAGGCCGGCTAGATCCAGGGTCTGGCTCAGGGCTTGACGCAGGTGCGGGTCGTCGTCGATCAGCACGACCTGAATGCGGCTGTCGATGGCGGTGTCCGTGGTCATGCAGATAGATCCTCCGGCGGTTGAAGACTGCTTCCTGAAGCCCCGGTGCGCAGGCGCAGCGTCAGCAGTGCGCCGCCTTCCGGATGATTGGCGAACAATAACTCGCCGCCCAGGGCGCGCATCAGCGTATCGCAGATCGCAAGGCCCAGCCCCAGGCCCTGAGTGCGGGTCTTGGTGGTGAAGAACGGCTCGCGCGCATGCTCCAGCGCCTCGCGAGAAAAGCCCGGGCCGTTGTCGCGAATGTAAAGGTTGACGCCCTCGCCGTTGTGCTCGGCACTTATCCACAGTTTGCGTGGGGGGCCTTTTTCGGTCAGCGCATCCAGCGCGTTGGCCAACAGATTGCCCAGCACCTGGCGCAAACGGGTCTCGCCGGCCTGCACCCACAACGTGGCGTCCGGCAGATCACGAATCAGTTCGACGTCCATGGCGCGCCGACGTTTGGCCAGCAACGCCAGTGCGTCGTCCAGCGCCGGTTGCAGGGCCACGCTTTCCGGGGCATGGCGATCGCGACGGGCAAAGGCGCGCAAGTGGGCGATGATCGAGGCCATGCGCCCGGTCAGTTCGCTGATCAATTTGAGGTTGCCGCGAGCGTCATCGGTGCGTTGGTGATCGAGGAGAATTTCGGCGTTTTCCGCATAGCTGCGGATCGCTGCCAGCGGCTGGTTGAGCTCGTGGCTGATGCTCGCCGACATGGTGCCCAGCGCCGACAGTTTGCCGGCCTGTACCAGTTCGTCCTGGGCGCGGAACAGCTCCTGCTGGGCATGTTCACGCTCCAGGACTTCCTGACGCAGGCGTCGGTTGAGGCCTTCCAGATCACTGGTACGTTCGACCACCCGCGCTTCCAGTTCACGCCGCGCCTTGCCTTCGAAATGGATGCGATCCAGATAGTGGCGACGTCGCTGCATCATGATGCCCAGCAGCAACATCAGCACCAGCAAGGTCGCGCCGCCGATCGCCACGACGGTGCGCACAGGCCGCGAGACCAGCACTTTGGGCGCGAGAATGCTCACGCTCCAGCCGGTTTCATCGATCTGCTGGGTCTGGGTCAGCCAGCCATTTTCGTCGAGCTGCAAGGGGCGTGGATCGCGGGTCGGGTAGGGTTGGATAGCAACGATGGCCTGCTTCTCTTCCTCGCTGAGCGGGCGTGTCGCGCGGAATCGCCAGTTGGGGTTTGAGGTGAGGATTACCACGCCATTGTGGTCGGTCACCAGCAGTTGCTCGGGGGTCTTGCCCCACAGGGTTTCGGTCAGGTCCAGGTCGACCTTGACCACCAGCACGCCGATCACGGTATTGCCGTCACGCACGGCGGCGGCAAAAAAATAGCCACGCTTGGCCGAGGTCGTTCCCAGCCCGAAGAAACGCCCGAGCTTCCCGGCCATGGCATTGCTGAAATACGGCCTGAAGGCAAAATTTCGGCCGACGAAGCTGTCGCGCTTGTCCCAGTTCGAGGCTGCGAGGGTGTCGCCGTTAGGGGCCATCAGGTAAATGACTTCGGCCCCGGTCTGGCGCGCGGTGTTCATCAGCAGCAGGTTGGCCTGTTCCTGAGTCGGCTTGTCTTGAGGGTTGGCCAGTGCGGCGCGCAGACCCGGCAGGTCGCCGAGGATTTGCGGCAACACTTCATAGCGATGCAGCGTGCCAAGCAGGTTGGCGACATAGAGGTCCAGCGTCTGGCGATTCTGGCTCAGCAGTTCGGTGCGGTAGTAATGTTCGGCCAGGCGTTCGAGCGGCCACAGCAGCGGCGCCAGAATCAAGGCCAGCAGCGCGAGGCTGCGCCAGCGGGGGCGACGGGGAAGGGTGGTGCTGTTCATCGTATGCGTACGCTGCCGATTTTTGTGGTGCCTGCATCGACGTCTCGCGGATCAATCCGCTCCCACAGGGGGAATGTGTCTTTCTGTGGAAGCGGATTGATCCGCGAACGAGCGCGCAGCGGTCGCAATAGATTACACGTGATTCGCCTATCGCTGCTGAGCCAGGCACTCCAGCATTGCGTCGTGCCAATCCGCTTGGCTGACGCCCCATTCGCGCTGCAGACGGCTGCAGTCCAGGCGCGAGTTGAGCGGGCGTTTGGCGGGGGTGGGGTAGGCGCTTGAAGGAATCGGCTCAAGCGTGGCGCAAGGCTTGCCGGCCTTGACCCACTCCTGACCAATGGCCTGTGCGAAGCCGAACCACGACGTCTCGCCAGCGGCGGTCAGGTGATAGACACCCCAAGCCCCCGGCTTGCCGTCACGCCAGCGCTCGATCAACTGACGGGTGCTTTGGGCAATGGCGCCTGCCCAGGTCGGCGCGCCGATCTGGTCGGCCACGATAGTGAGCTTTTCGCGTTCCTGCAGCAGACGCTGCATGGTCAGCAAAAAGTTGCGCCCGGTCAGGGAGTACACCCAACTGGTGCGCAGGATCAGGTACTGACCGCCCGCTTTCTCGATGGCCTGCTCGCCCGCCAGCTTGCTGCTGCCATAAACCCCCAAGGGGTTCGGTGTGTCGAACTCCGTCCACGGACCATCCTTGCTGCCATCGAACACGTAGTCGGTGGAATAGTGAATCAGCGGAGTTCCCAGCGCGGCGGCTTCCTCGGCCAATACGCCTGGGGAAGTCGCGTTGATCGCGAACGCCAGATCCGACTCGCTTTCGGCCTGGTCCACCGCCGTGTGCGCGGCGGGGTTGATGATCAGGCCCGGTTCGAGCTCACGCACCACCGCCCGGATCGACTCGGGCTGGCTCAGATCCAGCTGATCACGACCCAGCACGATCAGCTCGCCCAAGTCCTTGAGGCTGTGCTGCAAGGCCTGGGAGACCTGGCCGTGCTGCCCGGTAATCAGGATTCGCAACGGCGCACTCATGGAAACAGGTCCGCGTCTTTCAGGCTTTTACCCACCTGGTCTTTGGCCGACAATTTGGGGGCTTCGTTCAGGCCCCAGTCGATGGCCAGTTCCGGGTCATCCCAGCGAATGCAGCGTTCGGCTGAGGGGGTGTAGTAATCAGTGGTTTTGTAGAGGAATTCGGCGTGATCGCTCAGTACCACGAAGCCGTGGGCGAACCCTGGGGGAATCCACAGCTGGCGATTATTGGCGCTGGATAGTTTGATAGCGACCCAGCGACCAAATGTGGGTGAGCTGCGACGAATGTCTACCGCGACGTCCAGCACCTCGCCGGCAGTGACCCGCACAAGTTTTCCCTGGGTGTGTTCTATCTGGTAGTGGAGTCCGCGAAGGACCCCACGCTGGGATCGCGAGTGGTTGTCCTGGACGAATTGCCAATCCAGTGCGGTGGCCTCAGCAAAGACCTTGGCGTTGAAGCTCTCATAGAAAAAACCCCGCTCGTCGCCGAAAACCTTGGGTTCAATGATGAGCACATCCGGCAGTTCACTCGCGAATACGTTCACTGACTCTCTCCTGCGATCTTGAACAGATACTGACCGTAGCCGGTCTTGCCAAAGTACTTCGCGCGGCCGAGCAGATGAGTCCGATCGATCCAGCCGTTCTGGTAGGCGATTTCTTCAAGGCAGGCCACCTTCAGGCCCTGGCGATGCTCAATGGTCTGCACGTACTGCGAAGCATCCAGCAGGCTGTCGTGGGTGCCGGTGTCGAGCCAGGCGAAGCCACGCCCAAAGCGCTCGACGCGCAGGTCGCCACGCTTGAGATAGGCGTTGTTGACGTCGGTGATCTCCAGCTCGCCGCGGGGCGACGGTTTCACGTCCTTGGCGATCTGGATAACGTCGTTGTCGTAGAAATACAGACCCGTCACCGCGTAGCTGGATTTCGGCGCCTTGGGCTTTTCTTCGATGGACAGCGCGTTGCCATTCTCGTCGAAGTCGACAACGCCGAAGCGCTCTGGATCCTTGACCCAGTAACCGAATACGGTCGCACCGGTTTTGCTGGACGCCGCGCGCTTGAGCTGATCGCCGAAGTGCTGACCATGGAAAATGTTGTCACCCAGAATCAGGCACACGGAGTCATCGCCGATGAAATCTTCACCGATCAAAAACGCCTGCGCCAGACCGTCCGGTTTAGGCTGCTCGGCATAACTGAAGTGCACGCCGAACTGACTGCCGTCGCCCAGCAGGGCGCGGTATTGCGGCAGGTCCAGCGGGGTGGAGATGATCAGGATCTCCTTGATCCCCGCCAGCATCAGCACCGAGATCGGGTAATAGATCATCGGCTTGTCGTAGATCGGCAACAGCTGTTTGGAGACGCCGAGGGTGATCGGGTGCAGACGTGTGCCGGAGCCACCTGCCAATACGATGCCTTTAGTCATGCGATCAGATCCTTCACGTGGGTGCCCAGGCGTTCGCCCTGATAGCTGCCGTCCTGCACGTTGCGGCACCATTCCAGGTTGTCGAGATACCACTGAACGGTTTTGCGCAGCCCGGACTCGAAGGTTTCTTCAGGCGTCCAGCCCAGTTCGCGCTCGATCTTGCTGGCGTCGATGGCGTAGCGCATGTCATGGCCCGGGCGGTCGGTCACGTAGGTGATCAGGTCCGCGTAGTGGGCCACGCCTTTGCGCTGTTCCGGCGCGAGTTCTTCGAGCAGCGCGCAGATGCCACGCACCACGTCGATGTTCTTCTGCTCGTTGTGACCGCCGATGTTGTAGGTCTCGCCGACCTTGCCTTCGGTGACGACCTTGAGCAGCGCGCGGGCGTGGTCTTCGACGAACAGCCAGTCACGCACTTGCAGGCCGTTGCCATAGACCGGCAGCGGCTTGCCTGCGAGAGCGTTGAGAATGACCAGCGGAATGAGTTTTTCCGGGAAGTGGAACGGCCCGTAGTTGTTCGAGCAATTGGTCACGACAACCGGCAGACCGTAGGTGCGCTGCCACGCCCGAACCAGGTGATCGGACGCCGCCTTGCTGGCCGAGTACGGCGAGCTTGGCGCATAAGGCGTGGTCTCGGTGAACAGGTCATCGACGCCATGCAGGTCGCCATACACTTCGTCGGTGGAAATATGGTGAAAGCGAAACGCAGCGCGCTCGGCTTCCGGCAGGGTCTGCCAGTAACCACGGGTCGCTTCCAGCAGGCTGTAGGTGCCGACGATGTTGGTCTGGATGAATTCCGACGGGCCATCGATGGAACGGTCGACGTGGGATTCAGCGGCCAGGTGCATGATTGCGTCAGGCTTGAAGCGCGCCAGCACGTTGCTGACTTCAGCCTGATTGACGATGTCCTGCTGAACGAATTCGTAACGGGTATTGGTGACGATGCTTTGCAGCGACTCAAGGTTGCCCGCGTAGGTCAATTTGTCGAAGTTCAGAACGTCATGGTCGGTGTTGTTGATCAAATGGCGGATCAGCGCAGAGCCGATAAAACCGGCGCCACCGGTGACAAGTATTCGCATAGGTAAACCTTCTTCCCTGTATGAACATCGAGTTAACGAAGCATAGCTTGTGGGCGGGCGGTGTCAGGCGCAAGGCGCAAAGGGCTCAGAGGCCATGAAATTATTTGATGACCAGCGGCTTAAAGCGTCATAAAACCGCCGTGAGTGTCTCATCCGCTTAACGACTACGCTATCTATCGATCGTTCAAACGGTTTCTTTAATGCCGTCTACAACGGGGTTGCCAATTTTGTGGGCAACTGGCGATATTGCCCGTCCATCCATTCCCCCTTGGACCTTTCACATGCCGCTCGCCACATTGATTCGTCGCTCCAGCCTGCCGTGCCCGCAGATCACTCATGATCAGGCAGCCGATCTGCTCTCGACGCATTACGGGCTGGCGGGGGCGCTGAAGGAGCTGGGCAGTCAGCAGGATCGCAATTTTCGGGTCGATGCCGGCGACGGGCGGCGCTTCGTCCTGAAGGTCTGCTGCGGCGATTACTCAACGGTCGAGCTGGCGGCTCAGCACGCAGCGCTGCGGCATCTGGGCGCACAGTCGGATGTGCGCGTGCCGGGTGTCGTGCCTGCGAAGAATGGCGAAGACCTGTTATCGCTCGAAGTCGGAGGGCAACCTGTCCACGTGCGCCTGCTGGAGTTCATCGACGGGCAATCGCTGGCAGAGGTTCGGCATTTGAGCCGCGACGTCGTCACCCGTCTGGCCGAGCTGTGCGCCCGTGTCGATGTCGCGCTGGCAGGCTTCGAGCACTCGGGGCTTGAGCGCATTCTGCAATGGGACCCGCGCCACGCCAGTGCGCTGATCAAGCACCTGCTGCCGGTCATCGACAACGCCGACGCGCGCGCCTGCATCGACAAGGCCACCGCAGAAGCCCATCGGCGATTGCTGCCATTGATTGCCGCGCTTCCCATGCAAGCGATTCACCTGGACATCACCGAATACAATGTCGTCTGGCGCCGTAATGCCCATCACCTGTGGCAGTTGCAGGGCTTGATCGACTTTGGCGATCTGGTGCGCACCTGGCGCATTGCTGATCTGTCGGTGACCTGTGCTGCGCTGCTGCACCATGCCGAGGGCGATCCGCTGTACATCCTGCCGGCGATCCAGGCTTATCACGCGATCAACCCGTTGCAGGTCCAAGAGCTGAAGGCCCTGTGGCCGCTGATCGTCGCCCGCTCGGCGGTGCTGGTGCTCAGCAGCGAGCAGCAGGCCAGTATCGAGCCGGGCAACACCTACATCCAGGCGAATCTGGCGAGCGAGTGGAACATCTTCGACGTCGCCACATCGGTGCCGATGGCGCTGATGGAAGCGGCGATTCTCAATGCGGTGGGACAGCTCGAAGCGTCCGTCGAGCCAGCCGGTTTTTCGCCTTTGCTGCCGAGCTTGAGTGGACAGGCTTTCACTGCTGTTGATCTGGGTGTGCTCAGCGAACACTTCGAAGCTGGCAATTGGGAACAAAGCGAGATCGACGAGCAATTGCTCAAGGAGGCTGCTGACGCTCATGGGCTGGCCGCCAGTCGCTACGGCGAGTACCGGTTGTCGCGGACCTTGCCTGACAGTGCTCGTGAGCCTGAGACCTTCGCGCTGCACGTCGAACTGCAGATACCCCACGGCACCGCTGTGCATGCCCCTTTCCACGGCACGCTACGCCACACCGCTGATGGCGCGATGGCGCTGGTGGGCAGGGACTGGGCGCTGCGCCTGTGGGGCGCGCGTTCGGATTTCGATTCGGGTGTCGAGTTTGGCGCTGGCGATGTGATCGGGCAGGGCGGTGGCTCGCTGATCGTGCAGTTGTGCACCGAGCAGGATGTCAGCCCGCCGTTGTTCTCGACCCCTTCAAGGGCCGCGGCGTGGCGCGCGCTGTGCCCTTCGCCCAAGGCCCTGCTGGGTTTCGACTGCGATGCGCCCCAGGCACAGGATTCGGCCGAGCTGCTGGCCCGACGCGACGCCAGCTTCGCCCGTTCGCAGAAGCACTATTACCAGGCCCCGCCGCAAATCGAGCGTGGCTGGCGCAATCATCTGTTCGACATGCAGGGGCGCTCGTACCTGGACATGCTCAATAACGTGGCCGTGCTCGGTCACGGTCACCCGCGCATGGCTCAGGTGGCGGCCAGGCAGTGGGCGCTGCTCAACACCAACTCGCGCTTTCATTACGCGGCCATCGCCGAGTTTTCCGAGCGTCTGCTCAAGCTGGCGCCAGACGGCATGGACCGGGTGTTTCTGGTCAACAGCGGGACCGAGGCGAACGATCTGGCGATTCGGCTGGCGTGGGCCTACAGCGGCGGGCGCGATGTTCTGAGCGTGCTGGAGGCGTATCACGGCTGGTCGGTGGCCACTGATGCGATTTCCACCTCGATTGCTGACAACCCGCAAGCGCTCAGCACGCGGCCGGACTGGGTGCATCCGGTGGTCGCTCCCAACACCTATCGCGGCGAAGCCCGCGGCGCGGACAGCACGCCCTTTTACCTGAAAAGCGTCGATGCGCATCTGGCGCGTCTGGCCGAGCAGGGCAGGCAACTGGCGGGCTTCATCTGCGAGCCGGTGTATGGCAACGCGGGCGGGATTTCGCTGCCGCCGGGGTATCTGCGCGAGGTGTATCAGAAGGTCCGCGCGCAGGGTGGCGTGTGCATCGCCGATGAGGTTCAGGTCGGTTACGGGCGTCTGGGCCACTATTTCTGGGGCTTCGAAGAGCAGGGCGTGGTGCCGGACATCATCACCATGGCCAAAGGCATGGGCAACGGCCATCCCTTGGGCGCGGTCATCACACGCCGGGAAATCGCCGAGGCGCTGGAGGCCGAGGGGTATTTCTTCTCGTCTTCGGGCGGCAGTCCGGTGAGCTGCCGGATCGGCATGGCGGTGCTCGACGTCATGGAGGAAGAAAAGCTCTGGGAGAACGCTCAGGAAGTAGGCGGTTACTTCAAGGACCGGCTGCTGGCGCTGATCGACAAACACCCGCTGGTCGGCGCCGCTCATGGTTCGGGTTTTTATCTGGGGCTGGAACTGGTGCGCAATCGCCAGACGCTCGAGCCTGCCACCGAAGAAACCACCTACCTATGCGATCGCCTGCGCGAGCTGGGCATCTTCATGCAGCCCACAGGGGATTACCTGAATATCCTCAAGATCAAGCCGCCGATGGTCACCACGCGCCGTAGCGTCGATTTCTTCGTCGACAACGTGTCGAAGGTGCTGAGCGAGCTTGAGGACTGACGAGTCTCGCCCTTCTAGCTGACATGGAACGGCCCCTGTGGGAGTGAGCTTGCTCACGAGGACTGACGTTTCGACGCAGAGAATGTTTCGGATGTGCTGGCCTCTTCGTGAGCAAGCTCACTCCCACCGGTTAATAGGTGGCTTGCAAATTAATATCGAATAAAAGTGGTATGTATAAACCGCTACAAGCCCTCATAGCTTTTAAGTCAGATATTTATCGGCTATAAAGACGCCCAGATTGTCATTGCTGATCTGTTTGCTCGGCGCGGAAATGCTGTTCTACCCGACCGCCATCGACAGCGCGCCCCACGACAAGACATCAGCTCCGCGATCACTGGCAACGGGTGCAACAGAGCCACGCGGGCGCTAACCTGACGAACTGGAAGACATTCGCAGTGCCTGGGGCACTTTCCGTGACCGCCGTCCCAACCTGTACGGCCCACTCAAAACCCTCGATGGCTCACTGGAGTCCTGATCAATGACCACACTCAACAGCACACCCCGCGCCGACGGCTTCTATATGCCTGCCGAGTGGGCCCCGCAAACCCAGACCTGGATGGTCTGGCCCGAGCGTCCTGACAACTGGCGCCTGGGCGGTAAGCCGGTGCAGAGCGCCCACGTCGCCGTGGCCAAGGCCATTGCGCGTTTCGAGCCTGTAACCGTGGCGGTTTCCGCCGCGCAATACGACAACGCCCGCGCGCGTCTGGACGTACCGAACATTCGCGTTGTCGAGATCAGCAACGATGACGCCTGGGTGCGCGACACCGGCCCGACTTTCGTCATCAACGATGACGGCGAAGTGCGCGGGGTGGACTGGGGCTTCAACGCCTGGGGTGGTTTCGACGGCGGCCTGTACTCGCCGTGGAATCTGGATGAGCAGCTGGCCAGCAAAGTGTTGGAAATCGAGCGTTGCTCGCGTTACGTCACCGAGGGTTTCGTGCTCGAAGGCGGCTCGATTCATGTCGATGGTGAAGGCACGCTGATCACCACCGAAGAATGCCTGCTCAACCGCAACCGCAACCCGCACTTGTCTCGCGAAGAAATCGAAGGGGTGTTGCGCGATCATCTGTCGGTAGAAAAAATCATCTGGCTGCCGGATGGCTTGTACAACGACGAAACCGACGGTCATGTGGATAACTTCTGCTGCTACGTGCGTCCCGGCGAAGTGCTGCTGGCCTGGACCGATGACCCGAAAGACCCCAACTACCCGCGCTGCCAGGCCGCCATGGGCATTCTGGAAAACGCTCGGGACGCCAAGGGCCGCCCATTCATCGTGCACAAGATGCCGATCCCCGGTCCGCTGTTTGCCACGCAAGAAGAGTGCGCAGGCGTTGATCAGGTGCACGGCAGCCAGGAACGCAACCCTTCGGTGCGCCTGGCCGGGTCGTACGTGAACTTCCTGATCGTCAACGGCGGCATCATCGCCCCGAGCTTCGATGATCCGCTGGACGAAACCGCGCGCCAGATCCTTCAACGCCTGTTTCCAGAACATGAGGTGGTCATGGTGCCGGGCCGCGAGCTGCTGCTGGGCGGCGGCAACATTCATTGCCTGACCCAGCAACAACCGGCGCCGCACCGTCGCTGAGTTGGTTCACTTCTTGCTGTCATCAAAGCCCATCGGACGATGGGCTTTTTTGTGGGTAGCGAATTCTCGTTTGCCCCTCGGAAAAGTCTTCGCAGTTAGCTAAACGGTTACCGCATTCGTCCGTCTGTAACAAAAGCTACGTAGATTCCGCAGTCCAAGACGCAAGAGGTTATCCCTATGAACGCAGGTCAGGAGTCACGTATGACTCGAGGTTTGTCTGCGAGCAGTGAAGCTCGGCAGATGATGGCGGACTGGTTACGGATAACCCAGACTCAGAGAAATCAAGCGCCGGACTACAGGACCATGCTGACCGAGCGTTATCCCTGTGGGCTGATCAACGACGCCGAACTGGAAGCGTTGCTCGGCATATTGAATAACTGAAAATGTGGCGCCTCTGCTTGGTCTGGGGAGGCTTTCACCCTCGTCGATTTGGCTTTCATCAAATTGACACGTCTGTATGCGGCGGATAGCATTCACGCCTCCACCGCCTGTGGCCTAGCGCCATGTACGTGCATCAGTAGTCCACTGCGATGATTTCGTGCGGGCTTCCGGGACAGTTTCAAGTCTGGGGAGACGCAATGACCTGCCCGGGTTTTTGCCACAGCGCGCGAACAATCTGCACACAAGGACAACAAGATGAAACAGCGTATCGGCCTGCTCGCCCTGAGCATCTTCGCCGCCAGCCACGCCATGGCAGACGGCCAGGCAGACTCCAACGGCTTTGTCGAAGACAGCAGCCTGAAGGTCAATCTGCGTAACGCCTACATCAGCCGCGATTACAAAGGCGGGCCTGAAGACCGTGCCGAATGGGGTCAGGCGTTCATGGCCAACTATTCCTCCGGTTTCACCCAAGGCACCGTCGGTGTCGGCGTCGACGCATTCGGCCTGTACGCCGTGCGTCTGGATGGCGGCAAGGGCAAGAGCGGAGCCGGTGGCATCGACTTCTTCAAGCAGGGCGACAGCGGCAACGCAGCTGACGATCTGCAGCGCTTCGGTGGTGCGGTCAAATTCCGCATCTCCAAGACCGAGCTGAAATACGGCGATATGATGCCGGAGCTGCCAGTGCTGAGTTACGACAACTCGCGCCTGCTGCCGGAAAGCTACACCGGCACGATGATCACCTCCAAAGAGATCAAGGACCTGACCCTGGTCGCCGGTCGTTTCACCGCGCAGACCCGCAAGAGCGCCGAAGGCCGCGACAGTGGCGACCTGAAAAGCATCAACGTCTACGGCGGTAGCTACAAGTTCACCGACGCTTTCAGCGCGGCGTTCTACGGCTCCGATGACGAAGACACGCTGAAAAAGCAGTACCTGAACCTGAACTACGTCTTCGTCCTGCCGCAGGATCAGTCCCTGACCCTGGACTTCAACGGCTACAAGACCAAGCTGGACAAGGACATCGCGGTTGACGACGCGCGCGACAACAAAATCTGGAGCCTGGCAGCGACCTGGGCCACCGGCATCCACTCCTTCACCATCGCGCACCAGCGCAGTACTGGCGAAACCGGCTACAACTATGGCGGTGTGCGCAGCAACGGTGGCTTCAGCGATGGCGGCAACACCATCTACCTGAGCAACTCCTACTGGTCCGACTTCAACGCCAAGGACGAGCGCTCCTGGCAGCTGGGCTACGGCGTGAACCTGTCGACCGTCGTGACGCCAGGCCTGAGCTACAAGGTTGCCTACGTGCGTGGCGACAACATCGACGACGGCACCAACCGTGGCGATGGCGACGAGCGTGAACTGTTCAGCCAGCTGACCTACGTCGTCCAGAGCGGCCCGGCCAAAGACCTGTCCCTGCGCCTGCGCAACTCGTGGCTGCGTGTCTCGGACAACGCCTCCAACTACAACGTCGGTGGTAACGAAACCCGTATCTTCATCGACTACCCGATCAACGTTTTCTAACATTGAACGGCGGTTGAGCGGATGCAGTAAAGAACGCCCCGGTCGAGAGATCGGGGCGTTTTTGTTTTGCGGCGGTGTTGGCGTTTTTCGAAAATTCGCAAGATGGGTGGTATCAGGGTGTGCCGTCAGCGACTTTTGATCGGAGTACAATCCGCGTTCGTAGCGTCTATGCTCCTGATTTTCCGGGTTTGAAACCAACATCTATGTCTAAAACCACCCGCAATCGCCTGATCAACGCCATCGTGTTCTTTGCCGAGAACACCGAGTGCTGCGGCAAGATCAAATTGTTCAAACTCCTGTACCTGCTGGATTTCGAACACTTTCGGCAGACCGGCAAGAGCGTGACAGGGTTCGAGTACCAGGCGTGGAAGTTCGGCCCGGTGCCGGTGGACCTGATGGAGGAATGGGAAGACCTTGCGCCAGATCTGGCGCAGGCCGTTCGTATCGTTCCTCAGCGGGTCGTTGATTTCGAGCGGATGCAGGTGGAAGTCTTACCCGGCTTCGCGTTCGATGCAGATGACTTCACACCGCGCCAACTGACGATCATGCAGGACCTGGCCAAACGCTACAAAACTACCTATTCACCGCGCATGATCGACGTCACCCATGAGCAAAACGGAGCATGGGACAAGGTCTGGCAGGACGGGCGCGGCAGTCATGAAGTCATTCCTTACGCGCTGTCCATTGCTGATGATGCGCTGGATCGCTCGGCCTTTTTGCGAGTTGCCACCCAGCAAGCGATGTACCAGTCGGCTCTGCACGCCGCACGCCTTAACGCAGGTGTCTGATGGGGAGGGTTGTTGCGGTTGCCGGACAAATCTGGCGCGATGAGTGTTACTACTTTGATCGGGTGACGGGGGAGTGCAAGCGCAAGTTCGTTCTCGTGCTGGCGGTCGATTCGGGGTCAGGCGATCTGGTAACTGCTGTTTTCACCTCCAAGTCTCATGGGGTGGTTGAAGAGCCAGCTTGTTTCCTCGGACCTCCTCGTGCGGGCTACTACGTCGGTGTTCCGGGGGAAAGCCTCTCGCTGGAGAGCTGGGTTGAACTCAGCAGCATCGACACACTGGATAACAGTGATCTCGCCATTCACGTGAGCAGTGGCCGCAAGCGGTTGATCGATCAACGTCTTCCTGATGCCCTTTTCTGTGCTGTGCTCAGATGCGTTCTGCAATCTTGCGACATTACTCGCAGGCAGTCTCGATGGGTCGGCGATACGGCGGCTGCATTGTGTTGTGCCTGACGGAGGCTGTAGCGCCAGTCGCAAGCGCTGGTTAACATTGGCCATCTCCCCACTGTCACCCGGTCACCCCCATGGCCCTCGCCGCGCCGCCTGATCTCACCAACACTGCTGTCCCTGTACAGCGCGTCTCGCGCACGTATCCGCGTGGGTTGTACATCGAACCCCATGAGCATGACTGGGGGCAGGTGTTGTATGCGATGTCGGGGGTGATGTGGGTCGAGACGCCGAACGAGGCGCTGGTGGTGCCGCCGCAGCGTGCTGTGTGGCTGCCGCCGGGGGTGCCTCATGGTATTCGCGTGGTGTCGGATCTGGAGATGCGCAACATCTACCTGCGTCCGGCGCTGGCGCAGACGCTGGAAAGTTCGGTTCAGGTCTTCGAGGTGGCAAAGCTGCTGCGCGAGCTGATCGTCAATCTGGTGGCTGAAGAAGACAAGGATTCAGAGTATTACAGCGCGCTGGTGGGCCTGGCGTTGCTGGAGCTCAAGCGCGCGAAACGTTCGCTGCTGAAGGTGCCGATGCCGGACGACAGCGACCGACGGCTGATGAATGTCTGCCAGGCGGTGATGATCGAGCCTTCGATCGACGTCTCGTTCGAGCAACATGCCGAGAACGCCGGAGCAAGTGTGCGTACGCTGGCGCGCCTGTTTCAGGGTGTGCTGGGCATGGGTTTCGCTGAGTGGCGCAGGCAGGTGCAGCTGGCGACTGCGGTGGCTGAGATCATTCAGGGCGTGCCGGTCAGTACCATCGCGCGTTCGATGGGGTACTCGCCCAGCAGTTTCAGCGACATGTTTCGTAGCGAGCTGGGTGTGGCGCCTTCTCAGTATCCGTTGGGCGAACAGGCGGGTTGACCGTTTTGGGCTGCCTTGTCCGAAATTCAGAAGTACTTGGCCGGTAGCTCAGCGGCCCATTTCTTACACTCTGGTCATCGCTTCACGCCGCCGTGCCGCAATCGTGCCGCACGCCGCAAGCCCCGGAGTTCGTCATGAGCTACATCATTTCCCTCGCAATCGGCATTGCCGTCGGCCTGTTGTACGGCGCCCTCGACTTTCGCTCTCCTGCGCCGCCCTTGGTCGCGCTGGTCGGTCTGCTCGGCATGCAGGCGGGCGAAAAGCTCTGGCCCATGGGCCGCCAGTTGGTTGCCAACCTGATTTCCTGATTCCTGCGATTTCCGCTTCTCTTCTCTGGATGTGAACACCATGAAAGCACTGCAATTTTCCCGAACCGGCGACCTGGCTGCGCTGGAAGTCGTCGAGCTGCCCACCCCCGTTCCCGCAGAAGGCGAGGTGCTGGTGCAGATCAAGGCCGCGGGCTTGAATCCGAGCGATGTGAAAAACGTGCTGGGCCGTTTCCCCTACACCACGCTGCCGCGAGTGCCGGGTCGTGACTTTTCCGGTGTCGTGATCGAAGGCCCGCAGGCGTTGATCGGGCAGGAAGTCTGGGGCACGGGCAATCAGATCGGCTTCTCGCGCAACGGCTCCCACGCCGGTTACATCACCCTGTCGGCCAAGGGCGTGGCGCTCAAACCCAAGTCCCTGAGTTTCGCCCAGGCCGCCAGCCTCGGCGTGCCGTACACCACGGCCTGGGATGCGCTGGAGCGCAGCCTGGTGGACGCCAATACGCGTTTGCTGGTGATCGGTGCCAACGGCGCGGTAGGCAGCGCGGCCATCGCGTTGGCGAAAGTGCGTGGCGCAAAAGTGCTGGCAGCGGTGCGTCGCCCGGAACAAGTGCAGGCGTTGAAAGAGCAGGGCTACGACGCCATTCTGCTGGGCAAGCCTGAAGAGTTGGCAGCACAGGTTGGCGCGGTATTCACAGGCGGCGCAGACGTGATCTTCGACACCACCGGTTTCTGGCTACCGGCCTCGGTTCAGGCCTTGGCGCCGTTCGGCCGCATCGCCATCATCGCCGCGCCAGTGGACGGCCACGTGCAACTCCCGGCGCTGGCGCTGTATCGCAAAGGCGGGTCGGTGGTGGGCATCAACTCGCTGCTGTACAACGTCGAAGCCTGCGCCCGCATGCTCGAACAGTTCGGCCAGTTGTTCGACGAAGGCAAGCTGCCGCTGCCGACCGATCTGGTGGAAACGCCGATTGAACAGGGCCTGGCGCATTACGCGGCGGTGAATCAGGGCAGTACGGACAAGGTGATTTTGTTGCCGTGAACGCTCAAAGGTCATCAATGGTGATCTTTACTCGGTGAGGAGACGCCAGACGTCTCCTCACTTCCGCCAAAAGCCTGTCGCCTGGTTCCTTAGTTAAGGATGAGATAGAGCGCTGCTTCTCCTCTGGACCGGTGCATTGAGCTACTGGGCGCGATAAATTGGCCAACGTCAGTTTCACCAAACCGGCAACCCCTTCATATACCCCGCCTCAATCCTCTCCTGCGTGCCATCGGCTTCCAGCGTGTCGATCGCCGTTCTCAGCTTCTCCACCATCACCGGATCGCAACGCTTCGAGCACGCCAGATACAGGTTGGCGGTCATCAGGATGCGGCTCATGACCAACGGCTGATCGCTGACCTGCTTCCAGAAGTAGCGCGTCTCCGGCACGCCGTTGAACCAGGCATCGACCCGCCCCTTGAGCAGCATCTGCGCCGGGTTTTCGCCGATCTTGAGCGGGTAGATCTGCGACGCCGGAAAGCCCTCATCGCGCAGACGGGTTTCTTGTGCGGTGCCCAGGCCTACGGCGATCAGTTTGAAGGTCTTCTTCGCCTCTTCGAAGCTGTCGACGCGTTTGGTCAGGCTGAAAAACGTGCGGTCCATGGTCAGGATCGGGGCGATCCAGGTGAAGTTATCTTCGCGGCTCTGGGTGCGTGTCAGCGGGGCGATCAGCATGTCCCGGCCGATGCTCACTTCGCGCTGAGCACGTGGCCAAGGGGAAGACAGCAAATTCGCGGAATACCCGGCCATGCCCACAGCCTTGAGCGCGACATCGCCGACGATGCCGTGCTGCTTTCCCTGATTGAGCATGGTTAAAGGAGGCGCTTCGGGGGCGTAGAAATCAACGTCAGGTGTCGCACACGCAATCGGCGGCCACACCAGCAACGCGCCGATGGCGGAACAGGTAAAGCGAGACATCCATTTCATGGCAGCAGCGCTCAAGGTCAATACTGGGCCTGTCGGGCAGGCCTCTTTCCTGGCTCATGATTCGGTGATCATGATTTTGCTGGTCAACTTACAGCATTGCGCCGCAATGCTGAAAAACATCCCTGTAGCGAGGGTGAGATCAGGTCTTGTTGTGCTCGTTGGTGTAACGACCGCTCAGTTCCCAGCCGCATTCCAGGAGCATGTCGATCCAGTCTTCATAGGAATCGTCAACATCGAGCAGGTTCATGAACTGGTCTTCGATGTGGCAACGGAAGGTCTGTTCCTCGACGTTCCACTCAACGTCGCGAATCCGCCAGGCGCGCTGATCGGGCAGTTGAATGTTCAGGCCGTGGAACGGCACGAACGGCAGCTCGACCTCATACAGAAGCTTGGACCATTCCGAGGAAATTTCAGGGGTCTGATGGGTCCAGACGTATTTGATCAATCGGACTTTGTGCACGGTGGGTCTTCTCTCGTGTTGCGTTTACGGGTCGCGGCTGTCTCATGTGGAGGCACTGGCCCGTGGGACATGGCTATACGTTACTCGAAGGCAGCGTGATCGGGGAGGGGCCTGTTCGATCAATGCATCGACGCAGCGCCCCCAGCCGGGTAAACACTCGCAAATACGGGCGGTACACGACTCAGACAGATACACCGGCAAACGTTCATTCGTCGGTTTGCGTATATGCTGGGCCTCGCCCGGCCACTGAGACCTTCAGCATGCTGCACAAAAACCTCATCCGCCGCCTTGATCTGATCACCCTGAAGCTGTTCGTTGCGGTGTATGAAGAAGGCACACTGACCCGTGCGGCGGCCCGCGAGGCCATTGCCACGTCGGCGGCAAGCAAGCGGCTGATGGAGCTGGAAGAGGTGCTCGGCATCGGCCTGTTCGTGCGCAACGCCAAAGGCATGGTGCTCACTGCGGCGGGCGAAACCCTGCTGCATCACGCCCGCCGCATGCTCTCGGATCTCGAAAAAATGGGCCTCGAACTCGACGAGCATTTGCAGGGCATGCGCGGTTACGTGCGCATGCTGGCCAATCTCTCGGCGATCATTCAGTTCCTCCCCGAAGACCTGCACGACTTCACCACCAGCCACGCCCTGGTCAAGATCGACCTTGAAGAGCGCCCCAGCAATGGCGTGGTGCAAGGCCTCATCGACGGCGTCGCCGACATCGGCATCTGCTCCGAAGACACCGACGTGCAGGGCCTCTACAGCGTGCCGTATCGTCGCGATGAGCTTGTGGTCGTGATGCGTCCCGATCACCCGTTGGCGAAACGCGATCAGGTGGCGTTCGAGGACACCCTCGGCAGCGACCACATCGGCCTGCACGCCGCCAGCTCCATCAACATGCGCACCCACACCGCCGCGCGCTCCCACGGCAGGCCGCTGCGGGTGCGCATTCATGTCCCGGGCTTCGACGCCATGTGCCGCATGGTGCAGGCCAACATGGGAATCGGCGTCCTGCCGCGTAAGGCGTTTGAGTTGCTGGGTACGCCATTGGGCCTGACCGCTGTAGCCCTGAGCGACGCCTGGGCGCAACGCACGCTGATTCTGGTGGTGCGTGACAAAGCTGCGCTGTCGCCGGTCAGCCTGCTGTTGTTCGAGCACCTTCAGCGGCACCTGTGAGAGCGTTCGCGTTTCGCGAACGACCCTTGCCAACATACGGTTGGATTTGCCGAGCGCCGGTCCTCTAGTCTTGGTTACAAATTCCAAGAAACACTTGAGGTATCCGCTATGACAGGCCCCCTGAACGGTGTGCGCGTGATTGAAATCGGCACACTGATCGCAGCGCCCTTCGCCGCCCGCCTGATGGGTGAGTTCGGCGCCGAGGTGATCAAGATCGAATCCATGGGGCAGGGCGACCCACTTCGCAAATGGCGAAAGCTCCACGAAGGCACCTCGCTGTGGTGGTACCTGCAATCGCGCAACAAGAAATCCCTTTCGCTGAACCTCAAATCCTCCGAAGGCATCGAGATCGTTAAACGCCTGGCCGAAAGCGCCGACGTACTGATCGAAAACCTGCGCCCCGGCGCGCTGGAAAAGCTCGGCCTGGGTTGGGATGTCCTACACGCGCTGAACCCCAAACTGACGCTGGTGCGTATCTCCGGCTACGGCCAGTCCGGCCCTTATCGCGATCGTCCGGGGTTCGGCGCCATCGGCGAGGCCATGGGCGGCATTCGCTACACCACTGGCACACCCGGCTCGCCTCCTGCGCGAGTGGGCGTCAGTCTCGGTGATTCGCTAGCCTCGATGCACGCCGTGATGGGCGCGCTGATGTCGCTGCTGCGGGTGAAAACCGGGCAGGGCGATGGCCAGATCGTCGATGTGTCGCTGGTCGAAAGCGTGTTCAACGTCATGGAAAGCCTGGTGCCCGAGTACGACATGCTCGGCCACGTTCGCGAACGTACCGGCGGCGCGCTGCCGGGTATCGCGCCTTCCAACACCTATCCGACCGCCGAAGGCGCCTTCGTGGTGATCGCGGGCAACAGCGACCCGATCTTCAAGCGCCTGATGCACACCATCGGCCGTCCTGATCTGGCCGAAGCCCCTGAATTCGCCCAGAACGATGGCCGCGCCGCGCAGAGCGACATGCTCGACGCCGCTATCAGCGCCTGGTCGTCCAGCCTGCCCATCGATGATGTGCTGCAAGCACTGGAACAGGCCGAAGTGCCAGCGGGGCGCATCTACAACGTCGCAGACATCGTCGCCGACCCGCACTATCAGGCCCGCGAGATGATTCTCGACGCGCAGTTACCCGGCGGCGCCAACGTGAAAATGCCGGGCATCGTGCCCAAGCTTTCCGAAACGCCGGGCACTGTGAACTGGCAAGGCCCTGCGCTTGGTCAACACACCGACAGCGTGCTCGGCGAGCTGGGCCTGACCGTCGCCGATATCGCGCAACTCAAGACCGATGGGGTGGTGCAATGATGACCGACTTTTCCGAGCGCCTGATCGTCCAGGAAGTCTCGCCGCGTGATGGCCTGCAGATCGAACCGACCTGGGTCGAAACGGCCGACAAGATCGAGCTGATCAACCAACTTTCTATGGCCGGTTTCAGCCGCATCGAAGCCGGTTCTTTTGTTTCGCCCAAGGCCATTCCGGCACTGCGCGATGGTGACGAGGTGTTTCGCGGCATCCAGCGCCAGCCCGGCGTGATCTATGTGGCGCTGATCCCCAACCTTAAAGGCGCCGAGCGCGCGATGGCAGCGGGGGCCGATGAGCTGAACCTGGTGATGTCGGCCAGCCAGACCCACAACCTCGCCAACATGCGCATGCGTTGCGAGCAGTCGCTTAGCGCCTTTGGCGACATCGTTTCATACGCTGCGGGCAGCGCCGTGAGCCTCAACGGCTCGATTGCGACGACCTTTGGCTGCCCCTTCGAAGGCAAGATCGATGAAGACCGGGTGCTGCAGATCGTCGACGCGTATCTGGAGCTGGGCATGCAAGGCATCTCCCTCGCCGACACCACCGGCATGGCCAACCCGCGCCAGGTGCATCGCATCGTCCAACGCGTTTTGACTCGCCTGCCGGCGTCGGCGCTGACCCTGCACTTCCACAACACCCGAGGCCTGGGCCTGAGCAACGTGCTCGCGGCGTATGAAGCCGGTGCGCGACGTTTCGATGCCTCCCTCGGAGGCCTGGGCGGTTGCCCGTTCGCCCCCGGTGCGTCGGGGAATATCTGCACCGAAGACCTGGTGAACCTGTGCGACGAAATGGGCATCGAGACCGGCATCGACCTGCCGCATTTGCTCAAGCTTTCGCGCGGCCTGCCTGCGCTGCTGGGGCACGAAATGCCAGGCCAGGTCGCCAAGGCCGGGCGTAATTGTGATCTGCATCCGGCACCGGAAAACCTGCCGACCTGAGTCGAAAAATCCCCCCTTGTGGGAGCCGGCTTGCTGGCGAATGCGGTGGGTCATCAACTCCTCCGTGACTGGCCTGACGCTTTGGTCGGAACGCCGCCCGCACCAAGCCGGCTCCCACATAAGGCGCTCGGCTGACAACCAGAGTACGCATGGGGTCGCACCCATAAACACGAACGAACACGCCCCACAGCCTGTTCGTCCAGACAACAAAAACAAAAGGGCTCCCTTTGGGAAGTCCAACTGGAGTTACCGCAATGACAATCTCTGTTCTGAACCCGAACAGCAGCCTCGCCGAGGTTGTGAGCGCCGAAAAAGCGCTGATCCGCAAAGTCGCGTGGCGCCTGATGCCGTTGATCATGGTTTGCTACCTGTTCGCCTTCTTCGACCGCATCAACATCAGCTTCGCCAAGTTCCAGCTGCAGACCGACCTGAGCCTGAGCGACACCGCCTATGGCTTGGGCGCGAGCCTGTTCGTGATCGGTTACGTGCTGTTCGAAGTGCCGAGCAACATCATGCTGTACAAGGTCGGCGCACGCCGCTGGATCGCCCGGATCATGATTTCCTGGGGTGTCGCGACCGCCTTGATGGTGTTCGTCAACGCCGAATGGCAGTTCTACGTGCTGCGCTTCATCATCGGCGCGATGGAAGCCGGTTTCGCACCGGGTGTGCTGTTTTATCTGACGCTGTGGTTTCCGCAGACCTACCGTGGCCGCATCACCTCGATCCTGTTCCTCGCCTCTGCATTCGCAGGACTGCTCGGCGCACCGATCTCGGGTCTGGTGCTCGGCCACATGGACGGCGTGATGCAAATGCGCGGCTGGCACTGGCTGTTCCTGCTCGGCGGCCTGCCGTGTATCGCACTGGGTATCGCCGTGCTGAAGATTTTGAAAGACCGTGTGTCCGACGCGCCCTGGCTCACTGATGCCGAGAAAACCTACCTCTCCAGCCGCATCGCCCAGCATGAACCAAACAAACACGGCTCACTGCTCACCGCCCTGAAAATGCCCGGCTTTCTGATGCTCGGCCTGATC
The DNA here is from genome assembly GCF_059421985.1 of Pseudomonas sp. GW821-FHT02A11. Classification (NCBI taxonomy): domain Bacteria; kingdom Pseudomonadati; phylum Pseudomonadota; class Gammaproteobacteria; order Pseudomonadales; family Pseudomonadaceae; genus Pseudomonas; species Pseudomonas sp. GW821-FHT02A11. The sequence goes on along the minus strand of NZ_JBWKWB010000006.1, from coordinate 5,122 downwards.
TACTTCCTGATTCAGGTCGCGTCCTACGGCCTCAACTTCTGGGCGCCACAGCTGATTCGCAGCGCAGGTGTCGAGAGCCCGGTCATCATCGGCCTGCTCACTGCGATTCCCTACATCTGCGGCGCCATCAGCATGGTCGTCGTCGGGCGGCTGTCCGATGCCAGCGGCGAGCGTCGCAAGTTCGTGTGCGGCCTGGTTGTGCTCGGCGCCATTGGTTTCTTCAGCGCCGGCATTTTCGCCCAGCACACCAGCATGCTCATCCTGTCGCTGGCCATGCTCGGCGGCGGCATCGTCGCCTCCATCCCGGCCTTCTGGACCCTGCCACCCAAACTGCTGGCCGGTGCAGGCGCAGGCGCAGCAGGCGGTATCGCGCTGATCAACACCCTCGGCCAGTTCGGCGGCATCGTCAGCCCGATCATGGTCGGCAGCATCAAGGACATGACAGGCAGCACCACGCCCGCCCTCTACGTGATCGGCGTCACCAGCGTGATTGCAGCGGGATTGTTGCTGTGGGCGCTGCCCCAGAAATTGCGCACCCTCGACAAGAGCCACGACTGAAAACAAAAACGCTGCGCCTGATGTCAGGCGCAGCGTTGCAGGTGGGGTCAGGCCCTCAGGTCATTGGGACGCCTTGGCCAGAACAGCGGCATGCAGCTTCTCATTCTGCTCTGCCGTGCCTTCATAGGGGTCAATACCGACCTCTTTAGCCAGCGCCTTGCGATGCTCAAAGCTGCTGTTCAGGTCCAAGGCCTTCAACAGGTCGACAATCGAGGATTGCGGGTTCAGGCCCGCGTTAGCCTGTTTCAACGCATCGAGTTTGGTTCTCACCTGCTCGGCGCTGGCCGGCGCAGGCGTCCCGGTGGCAGTCGCCGTACCTCCCGTCGCCGTTGCAACAGAGGGATCAGGCGCAGTTTGCGGGCTGGCATTGGCTGACCCAAATCCGAGTTTTTCAAGAATGCTGCTAAGAATGCTCATGGTAATTCCCTTTTATCAGTGATCGTTCTGTGCGGGCGATGGCCGACGGGCGACATGCCCCTCTGTACAAATGCACCATCCCCCTCGTCGCGGCGGCAGACATCTCGTCACAAAAGCCATAGTGGGCATCAACAAACGCCAAGCCATGCCTCCACCCCCCGGATTTCAGGTCGTGGAGTCGATGCATGTCGTGGGACGGCCGAAACGTCATCCGTTGCCGGAAATGGGATCGTCACAGCCTTGTGCGTTGAAGCTGTCCATAAACGTGTGGCCGAGCAGTCAGCGTGCAGCGTAGCCGCTAATTACTTGAGTGGCAGGGAGAGGGTTCGGTTCCGGGGGATGGGCTGAGGTGGGGGTTATCGGATGAGCGGCGTCGCGTGGGTAGAGACGTTGAGCTGCGGTATGTTGCTAACTCAGCGCTGCAATTGAGCCGCTATTGGCTTCCACACCCCACGCTTATTCATTCCTGAAGCTCAGGCTCATAGGGGCTCATAGTTGGCCTATAGCGGCTCATATAGGCTCATTCCGGCTCATTCCATGATTGCCGCTCGGAACAATGGCGCCTATGTCTCCCAACCGTTTCTCGACTCTCTCGGTGAATTGGGAAACGCAGGCGATTTATGAGGGGGAGACAACCGGCGAGAGGGCGCCATCGAGGATGAGCAAGGAAGGACGCATGAGCGCCTTGAGGCCTGAGCCGACTGCTAAAGGGACACAGGCGTATCGGACGCGCGAGCGCCTTCTTGAGCGCGTTCACGCTTCTGACTCGCCAACCCCGCCAGCGAAGCCTCGACCAACGCCTTCGCCGCTTCGATCTGATGTACGACCGATCTGGCCAGTGGCCGAAACTCGGCCGTCGTGTTGTCAGCGGACTCATAGGCCGTGGCGGCTGCGCAACTGAGGTATTCAGAGACCAGGACCAACGCGTCGTCCACGCGGATACCGGACTGGACATTGAAGAGACTGTGGCTGCCAAAGTTGACGCCGAAGGGGATGGATTGAGTGACCGGGATTTCGGGTGGGTGAGGCGTGGATCTGATCATCGTGACGCTCCTGACGTGGTGAAACCGCCACGCTTCGCGACTAAACGAAGGGTGGCGGCCATACGCGGGTTAGTCGACCAGAACGTCAGGCATCCGGCGCACACGAATGTGCCCCACGTACGGCCACCATAAAACACACGCGCTGCTGCCGAGGACAGCAATGCGAGACATGGAGGCGCGTTGTACACCTGACGTATTCGGGCGACTAAACCCGGTCGCTGATAGCAACGACGGGCGAGAAGGTAGACGCGGCGTCAGGCCTGTACAAGCGGTTGGGGAGGATAGCGACTAAATTCAGAAGCGTCCTACAGGATCTGGTTTGTTTTGTGGGGGGATGTGTCGGTTGCGACCAAGTCCATACGTCGACTCAGCTAGAGAAACCCTCGGCTCGACAGGAGAAGGTCTCCTAACTACGGTTCTTTGCGTGACAAACTGCTCTGTGGAACGCCAGTGAGGACGTTATGGAACGCTATAGAAATTTGAATGGAGATTCAGGTGTAGTTGGATTCGAGATAGGAACGGGCTCGATACTGGTCCAGTTCAATGATCAATCACAATATCTGTACGATTCCTTTAAGCCCGGATCAGTGGTTGTCTCCGAACTTCAGCGGCTAGCTCGAGAGGGAAGAGGATTGAATACCTATATAAGCCGAATTGTTCGTAAGAACTACTCGAAGAAAATCAGATGATCAGCCTACTACTTAATACAGCTATCTGTACCAGTGACTGGATGATGACTAAGGCTGCTTATGTCGCTTCTATCTTTTGAGACGTTGCAGCGATGTGGCGCCAGCTTTCACAGACTTCGACCTGGCTGATGCCGAACTTGGAGGAGATAACCTTGCGGTCCGCAAGGGCGCGCAGCATCACGAATATTTTCGACCAGGTGCCGAGCGTAACGCATTCGCTCATCGCCCAATCACACTCATAGCGCCGAATGACATGCGCAATGTTGTGTCAGGCAGAAACCGTTTCGTCACGACATCCTGCAATTGGAACCAGTATTCCTTCAGGCGAAAGTGGCCGACGTAAGAAATGTACTTCAGGGCCTCGTCATCGTTTCGATTCGGAGACCTTGGGCTTTGAGCTTTGCGAGAAGTGCCTGGGGCGTCAGTGCAGGTTTTGCATAGGGATGCTTTGCAGGTTTGGGCGCCGTCTTGGCCATGGTCAAATTCCGTGCAAAAAAACTCGCCTTTTGCACGCCTGCAGGTTGCAGGGTCCTACCCGGTGGGTAAGACGTGTGACGAGTGTATTGCGCTCGGGTTGATGAGAGTAACTGGCGCCATCAATCAGAAATGTGGAGTTGTGACATGCAGCACAAACAAAAAAAGGCCCACCTTTCGGTGAGCCTTTCTCGCTGAGTCATGGTGCCGGCACCAGGAGTCGAACCCGGGACCTACTGATTACAAGTCAGTTGCTCTACCAACTGAGCTATACCGGCGTGTGGGCGCTGATTATAGGGATTTGGTCTGTCGAGTAAAGCCTTAATTTCAGTTTTTTTACCCTGCTTATGCTTTCCGGTGCTGGGCGTTATTCACAAGTGATCCTTCGGGGAGGCGATGAGCGGTGGTTTTGTGGAACTGTTCTCATTCGTTCGCAAGCTACTGTTTTTGCGCAAATTTAACACTTGTCTAAAAAATGACCAATTCGTGAAATCGTTTGCGGATCAGGTTTTCCGTGCGTTCGCCGGAATTTCGTCAACAGAGTTATCCACAGGTTGGCGCTCTTGGTGTGGGTCATTTCGTTCGGCGAGGATGAGCAGATTTCTCGGTGTGACGTAGCTGGCGCAGAAGGTGCCGATCCGGACTTCGTAGTCATGGTGTTGCAGGTAGAGGGCGCGGTCGAGGATGAGCCAGAGTTCGAGGGGGCGGCGGAAGAGGTTGCGCAGCAGTTCGAGGTTGCGCACGTGGGCGAGGCGTTGCCAGCCGGTGGCTTCGAGTTCTGGCCAGTTTTGCGGGCCGGGGGCTGGCAGTTGTTTGAGTTCGGCGAGGTCGCGGCAGTAGTCGGCGAAGGGTTTGTCGAGCCAGGCGCTGGGCAGTGAGGGGGTGGGCAGGTAATCGTCGATGCCGCGCAGCTGGCGCTGCAGCACGTCGAAGGCCAGGCGGCGGGCCATGGAGGTGTCGCGCTGGCGGCGTACGCGGGCGCCTGCGGTGACGGTTTCGCTGAGGGGCAGGCCGAGGTCGTCGAGGGACAGCTTTAAAGAGGAGGTGCGGCCTTCGTTCGACAGCGCCTGGTAATGGTCGCTGGCGATGCGGTTGTAGCAGCACGGGGCGATGGCCAGTTGTTGGCAGTGGGCGTCGCTGGCCAGTTGCATGAGGCGCACGTGGAGGTCGCCGCAGGCGTGCAGGGCGACGGGGGTGTAATCAGCGTCGAGTTTGTCAGCAGCGGTGTCGGCCATGACGTCCTGGTGCAGATGGGTGGCGTGCAGGCCGAGTTTGTCGCTGAGCTGGCGGCCTGATGCAACCAGCGCTGGGTCGTATTCGAGGCAGGTGAGGGCCTGGCCGTCGTGGGCGAGGCGTCGGCCGAGGTGGCCTTTGCCGGCGCACCAGTCCAGCCAGTGTGTGGGCGTTTGGCGAAAGCTCAGGCTGCTGGCGAAGGCTTCGATCTGTTGCCATTTGCGACCGGGCACGTCGACGCTCATGCGCGAGGTGATGGCGTTGAGGGCGTGGGTCGGCAGGGCGTCCATTTCGCTCAGGGCTGTGGATTGCCGGGCGAGTTGGGCGAAGGGCTCGGGGGCGTCGAGGTGTTCGGGGTGGTTGTGGGCGGCTTCGGCGTCTTCCAGGGAGCGTTGGCGCAGCCAGGTGGATAGCTCCGGGTGCTGGGCTTCCCAAGGTAATTGGCGATGGGTGAAGGGTTTTGGCCGCCACAGGTGTTGGTGTGCGAGCAGGAAGGCGTCGAGCGCGAGGAAGCGGGTTTTGAGGTCGGCGGGGTGCAGGGGCATGAACGGAATGAGCAGGGCTGGGCGTGGGAAGAGCTTACTGGGTATTGAAGGAAGGAGGTAGCTGAGGGTGAATGCTTACTTCTGTGGGAGATTCTATGTTTGGGGGGCAACCCCCAAACGTCTGGCAGGGTCGTAATCCTGCTTTTTCTTCAGCAACGAATAG